>CAMJDC010000001.1 GCA_946404285.1 uncultured bacterium
AATAAAATCTTATAAATTATAACCCAAAATTTATCCAATAACGTAATAAATTATAACCCAAAATTTATCCAATAACGTAATAAATTATAGAAAACAAGATATAATTAAAACAACATAAAGTACTAAGTAAATTTATCTAATTTTTATTTAAATATGCCAAACCCTATACTTTGGTCTATCATATGTTGAATCATACCGGTAATCATTATGTTAATATGATATGTTTTTATAGCCATAAAATGTAAAAGGAATAGAGATTTTGTTTATTCTAGTAGTAAATGAAAGTTATCACAAAAATTTAATGTTTTGGAAGATACAGTAGTAAATCACCTAATAAATAGACAGCGAACCATAAAATGAGAATTCAATAGTCGGGATTGACAAAGATACATTTCAATGGAACGCAATTGAATAATTATCCTAATTTATTGCAAACGAGATATTCAGAAAGATGTTATATTCAAGAAATTATATCGACTAAGATTTATAAAAAATTCTGAAATAGGCTCATTCAAATCAGACTTAATAAGATACAACACAAAAAATGAATGTAACGCAAAATGAATAATAATTACTAATAGATTTTCCACTAAAAGTGTAAGAAATTACGCAGAAAGCATCTGAATAGAATTACGAGATGCTCGAAGATGGTGAAAAAATCTAAAAAAAATGTAATAAATAACGATCGAACAATCAATAATTTAATAAAATTCTATTAAAAAATAAGATACAATCAATTTCATACTAAAAATTTTGCATTTTTTAATATTTTTGAATATAATATACTATAATTTATCTTAACCTATTAAAAAACAAAAATGCCTGACTTAAAAAATATTAAAAAAATTGCCAAAGATATCAAAGATATCACAATTCAATGAGCTACTAATATCGCAAGAGAAGCTTGTAAAATAATGGAACAAGAATTACGCAATTGAAAATTTAAAAATTCTAATGAAGTTAAAGAATTCTTTAATAAAGGATCAAAAATGCTCATAGATGCAAGAGAAACTGAGCCATTGCTCCGTAATGCCATGAAATATGCAAAATCAAAATTAAAAAAATGAGCAAATTCAACTGAACTCGCAGATGCATTTTTAGAATATTTATGACGAATAGAAAGAGAAGAAAAGATTAGACCCGAAATATGAGCTGAATTAATTCATGATTGAGATATTGTATTCACGCATTGCCACTCAAAATCAGTAATTGATATTTTGGTAAAAGCATGGAATGAATGAAAAAAAATTCATGTATACAACACAGAAACAAGGCCATTATACCAATGAAGAAAAACGTCTCAAGATTTAATAAACGCATGAGTCCCTAATACAATGGTTGTAGATAGTTCTGCATCATCCGTAATAGACAATACACTTTGAAATACTGTTGATATAAAAGAAATATTCCTTTGATCAGACTGTATCAAACCAGATTGAACCGTAATAAATAAAATCTGAAGTTTTGCTATATGACTATCTGCATGGAACTCTTGAATACCTCTATACGTTGTAGGTAGTTTATTAAAAATTGACGTAGTTGATAAAGTAAAAATTGAAATAAGAGATGGAAAAGAACTATGGCCTGAAGCTCCAGAATGATTGAATATAGTTAATTTTGCCTTTGATAGAATTCATCACAAATGTATAACATGAATTATAACAGAATTCGGTGTTATTAGACCAGAAAATCTAATGAGAGCTGTAGAAAAATATTATCCACGAATGTTAGAATAAAAAATAAAATCAGATTTTTATTTGAATTTAGACTTAATATCAATATCAAAGATATTAAGTTTATTTTCATATATACAAATATATGCGAGATTATATTGTATTATTACGGCATAATTTTATAGACTATTTTCCTGAAAAAGTCCCTCCGATTTTTTTAGTATTACTCGTTTGAATAATAATTCAATTCGTAAAAATAATCATAGATTCCATTATGGAAAAGAGAATTTGCCTTAATCATATATTCATCTCATGATGATTCCCTTCATTCCATACATGAGTAGCCAGTAGCGTGACCGTATTAGCACTACTTGCAGATTGAATATTCAGCATCACATTCGCAATTGCATTAACATTTTCTATGCTTTTTGCTTATGATGCCATGAATGTAAGATACCAAACATGAAAACACGCTGAATACTTAAACGCAATCAGAAGAGATCTTCAAGAGAATTTCCTAGTAAGCGAACAGAAAAAATCAAAATTAAAAGAAAGACTCGGACATACTCCGATAGAAGTAATATGAGGGTTCATATTTTGAGTCGTTTTAACTTTTGTTTTCTACTACATACGATATGTCTAGAGGAATTGTAAGTCAAAAATCATTTACCCGTATAAAACGTAAGCAATCTATCAGAAAAAAGCTGAACAAATCGGGAATCGAACTCCCAGAAATAAAAATAAGTCCAAAAATCAAAAATATTTTATCGCGAGGAACTTTGTTTGTTGTACTTATCATCTGAGGAATCTATTTTTTGATAAAATCTAGTTTTTTTAAACCTGAACAAAGAATCTCCCAAGTTAAATTTTCTGAAAGTACTATAGCCACATACCAAGATATTGAACTATTTAATTTTATCACAGAAGAAGTTAAATGAAAAAACTATTTTATATTATCTTCAAATAAAGACGAACTGTTAGAAAAAATTCAAAAAAAGTTTCCATTTGTTTGAAAAATAGAATTTCAACTGGAATCGAAACAAAACATACTAGAATCAAATGAAAACAAAGAATCTAAAAGTATAATCATTTGAATCCATCTACCTCACGAATTACCCATAAATACATGATACCAAAAAGTTGAAACTGCATTCCCACTAAAATTATCAAAAGTTGAAGAAGAAATATGATGAACTTTATGAGTTCAATTAAGTTATATAGAACCTAGTATTTTAGTAAAACTCAATGATAAAAAATTTGCAGTACGAAACGAAAATCTATTCACTGAATTAGAAGAGTGAAAATTACTATCTACAACCAAAATAGATCCTAAATGAGATGACACAATAGATAATCTTAAAGAAATTTTTACCATCGAAACCCCAGCATACATTTCATGAACCAATAGTTTAAGCTGATTTTTCTTTGAAATTAGTTTAGAAGAATTTCTAGAGATAACTAAACTAGCTCAAGAATCTTTTCCAAACATGAAACGTTTTGTATACTTAGCAGGATCTACTAGAATTGCTATATTTGATGAAGATGATAAAACTCTATATTTCAATTTCCCTGAATGAGAATCCGTTAGTAATTCATGGAATAATCAAATAGAAAAATACTACAAATTAAAAGACAATTATCAGAACTTTGATAAAATAGAAAAAATTGATTTATGAGCACTAGAAGAAAATAAAACCATTATAATGAATTACTAAAGATCTATAATTTTTCAATCCTCAATAACTGCACATCCATCTACAAAATATCCACCGTTGAAAGTATCCCTTTTAATTTTTCATATAACAGAAATTTCATCAGAAATTAAATCTGACTGACTCCCCTTTCACCGAAACAACAAATGCAATAATTGATTTCATCGATGAGCATAAAGCTTCATATGTGAACTCCCATTTTTTCAAACTTTTTCCACTTTTTGAATTTGCAAGTTTTCGAATAAAAACAATGGCTCTTCATTACACTCTCAAAATGGTTCAAATTTCTCCAAAAATTTAAAATTTCAATTTGTCCATTCTTGTGGCAAAATCTTTGTATCAACAAACAAAACCTTTTCTAAATCAGATTTTTTTATCTTTTTCTTACAATACGATTTTAATTTCTTATTTAATTTATCCAAATTCTCTAATTTCACAGTCAATCATCATGCTCATTTATGCCCACCAAAACGTTCTAACAAGTCAGAATGTACTTTTAACATATCAATTACACTAAAATAATCAGGTCATCTCAAACTAGCAGAAGCTGATCACTTTTCTTTATCAGACTTAAAAACAATCGATGGTTTATTATATTTCTCCGTCAATCTTCCTGCAATAATTCAAATCACTCATTCATGAAAATCTGGACTTTCAGCAATTAAAATTGGAGATTCTACATCGATTAATTTTTCCGCAACTTTCAATCATTCTTCTTGTAATCTTTTTCTTTCCTGATTTATCGCATCCATTTTTTGTAGAAATTCTATCTGTTCATCACCATCGTGTAAAAATACATTCAAACTATCGTATGGCGACTGAATTCTTCATCAAGCATTAATTCTAGGTCAAATCACAAATCAAATATGATAAGTATCTATCGGAGATTTAATATTCAAATACGAAAGAAATCACTGTAAACATTTCGGCAAACTATCAGGATGACGATTCATCAATTCAAGTCCCCTTTTCACTATAAAACGATTCTCTCATAAAAGTGGAACAACATCCGCTACCGTTCATATAGCAACTATGGGCAAAAAATAATTAAAAATCTGATTTTTTCTCTCATTTGAAAAGTCCTTACATTTAGACAACATCGCTACGATAAGTTTGAAGGCCACACCTACTCAAGCCAATCATTTGAATGAATAATCAGGAGAACAATTTTGATTCAAAACTGCAATTGCATCAGGCAATTCATTCAATGGTTGATGATGGTCAGTTATTAATAAATCGATTCAGATTTCTTTTGCATATTTAGCTTCTTCTATTGAAGTAACTCAATTATCTACCGTGATAACCAATTGTACTCACTTAGATTTCATTTCATCTAAATGATAATTTCTCAATCCATATCCATCCTTTTGTCTATTAGGATACATAATACTCACATTGGAATGTTTTAGAAAATAGCGAAAAAACTTATACAAACAATAACTTGCAGTCACACCATCCACATCATAATCTCCAAATATCATAATCTTTTCATCTTTTTTCATTGAATTCATAATATGTTTCACAGCTTTATCCATCCCATCAATCTTAAAAGGATCTATCCAAGTATGACTTAAAGTTGGCTCAAAAAAAGCATCCATATCCGATGCAATTTGTCTGATTTCAAGTAATCTCTCAATCAGCGTTTTATCATATGATTCGTTTAATAATTTATACTTCATGTAATATTCAAACAATTCAAAAAAAACTGATTTGAATGTACGATTATGAATGGAAATTTCAAGCGATGAATTAAACAGCATATAATAAAACTACTTTACTTACTCCTTTTATCTGGTTTAAAATTATGTTCCCAGAATTTCTTTTCATATTCACGCCAATCTAGACAAATCTGTATATACTCTTTATACTTACTGGAAAACTCATCAAACAAAATAACCCATTCTTTATCCATTTCTTCTCTTTTAGTTATAGATTTCAAAATATTCTCTGGATCTAAAAATTTATAAATTTTAATAAACAATCCAGATATCTCAATAGCCACATCATAACAAGAATCTAATTCATAAAAATACCTTCAATACGAATAAGATGATACCTTCCCAGAATATTCTATATGATTTTTATCAGCTATTTTTTTGATATTTTTCTTACTTTCTTCATAAAACTTTAAAATATTCATGTGAATTTTAAAAACATCTCACACAAAGCCGTCAGATTTTAAAGAATTTAAAAAATTTTCGTTATCTTCTTCTTCCTTTAAGGAAAATTTTGCAATTTCTTTTTGGATGGGCGTTCATTTTTCAGATATTTCTAAATATTTATTTTTTTCTTCTAATTTTTCTTTTTCACTTTTTGGCGTAAAACTTAAAGTTCAATCGATTTCTTCTATTTTCGAATCCAATCAATACCTAAAAACATCTATAATTCCATACGGAAACTCAGTCTGATATTCTTCTCATTTTTTGGTCACATACGTTCAAATTCATTGCCATCACATATCCCCACATTCTCATTCATAATATGATCAATCCTTAAAATAATATCTTGCCAGTCAAGTTAACACTCAATTAACCCGATTTCACTCAGAATATTCTCAATTATTCAATATTCGCTTTCACTTTCAAACAGGAACTCAACCTTTATAGCTTCAAATATAAACAAATCATTTTGGATACGTAGCTTTTCACTCCCCCGTAAAATTCGCAAAACCATCACAAACAAATGATCACTCTATAACACTTCAATCAGAATGCTTTTGTTTACGCATCTTTCATTTAGCACGTCATTCGCTAAATTCTCATATATAAGAAAATCCACTATTCATTTCAATAATTCACTCTCAATCCATTTTACCGTCCTTAAAATCTCACTCATAATAAGATCAATTAAGCCAAATTAATTTTCACTTTCAATCCATCTTTCAATCCTTAAATTCTCATTCATAATAAGATCAATCCGGCCAAACTAATTTTCACTTTCAATTTCACTTACTATTCTCCCAATCTCATTCATAACTTTCTCCATTTGAAGATACCTTCTTTCATTTTCAGGATAAATGACCTTTTTTAAAATCTCACTCATAATAAGATCAATCAGCCCACGTTAATTTTCATTTTCAATTTGCTCAATATTTTTTATCCCAATCTCCCTCATAAACACGTCAATCTTTCCATACATATTTTCAATCCTTAAATCTTGGTTTTAAATTATAATCTAGCCATAAAAGCAAAAAACAAATAATTAATCAACAAACCACAACAGCAAAAGGAATATAATATTGCATAAAAGTTTCATCCAATGTTAAAACAGTAGGAATTACAAACAACAAAACAATTATTCAAATAATGAAAACTATAGAAGTTAACAAAAACTTAATTAAACTTTTTTCTTTTTTATCAATTATTTTTCACATATTACAAATACCACAAAATAAACATATAATACATTATACACAACAAACATAAAAAAAGCAAAAAATACCATACTTTTTCTCTTTATTTTCTGATTAAAATCAGTATCAAAAAATCAGATTTATATTTATTTTGAACTAATGGCAAATCTTACACTTAAAGGATACATCCAGTGAGTAGAATCATGAGAAATTAATGCTACCGAAGTAATAAATTCATATTTAGATAAAGCTACGAAAGACTCAGATAATTTACATGCTTTTGTGAGATTACATCCAGACTATGTAGAAAAAAGTCTGAATGATTTCAAGGATTTACCTTTACACTGAGCACCAATAGCTATCAAAGATAATATCATGACTAAATGATATATTTCTTCGTGTGGTTCTAAAATGCTTGAAAATTATGTAGCTCCATATTCTGCGACTTGTTTTGAAAATTTAGAAAAGAAATGATGATTAATGCTATGAAAAGCAAATATGGATGAATTTGCTATGTGATCTTCGACTGAATATTCAGCTTTCTGAAATACTAAAAATCCAAGTTGAACTGACCGTATTCCATGAGGTTCAAGCTGATGAAGTGCTGCAGCCGTAGCTTGAGAGCAATGTATAGCTGCATTATGAACTGATACATGAGGTTCTATTCGTCAGCCTGCCGCTTTATGTGGTATAGTTTGACTTAAACCTACATATGGAAGAGTTTCTAGATATGGAGTTCAGTCAATGGCCTCATCTTTTGATCAGGTTTGAGTTTTGACAAAAACTGTTGAAGATGCCAGAATTATGCTTGATGCGATTTGTGGATATGATGAAAATGATAGTCAATCAAGAAAAAAAGCTGATATAAAAGATTTTGATAATCTAAATTTAAAAGAGAACGATATAAAAATCGCCGTTCCTAATGAAGCAATTAATGAGGCCTTGGATTCAAAAGTTAAAGATTTGTTTTTAGCCAAAATAGATGAGTTAAAATCACATTGATATACTGTAGATTATGTAGATTTACCCATTTTGAAACATGTAAGTGCGATTTATTACATGCTTATCTCTGCTGAAGTGACAAGTAATCTTGGACGTTTTGATGGAATACGCTTTGGATTACAGGAAGATATGAAATGAATTAAAGATTTGCACGAGTATTATACAAAAATCAGAATGGAATGATTCTGAAATGAAGTTAAAAAAAGAATATTACTCGGAAACTATGTAGTTACAAAAGAAAATTATGAAAAATATTATTTACGTGGATACAAGGCTAGAAAACTTTTACAGTCGGAATTTAATAAGTTTTATAAGAATTATCATGCAATTGTAACTCCTACCACTCCAACTCCAGCATGAAAATTTGGAGAAAAATCAAGTAATCCGTTATTAATGTACCTTGAAGACATGTACACAGTTACAGCTAATTTAGTATGAATCCCTGCAATATCCATTCCAATGTGAAAAGTAGAAGACCACTGAGAAAATTTACCTGTATGAATTCAATTAATGTGATGAAAATGGCAGGAATGACTGTTGCTTTCTATCGCTGAAAAAATTGAGATGAAATAATAACAAAATCTAATTTTATATTATATTTGAATAAAATGTTCCAACTCTCCTATTCACCTAATTTAAAATGAGAAGTTAAAATTTCATGATCAAAAAATGCAGCATTACCAATCGTAGCTGCTAATTACTTGCTAGACTTCCCTGTGGAATTATTAAATAAACCAAATATTTCAGATATTAGAAACATGGAAGCATTGGCTATTACAGCTTTGAATACTTCCAAAGATTATTTTGATTTAACGAATGACCTTGCAAAAAAATTCCGTGCTTCAATCCTGCTTATCCCCTTATGATTAATTAAATACTGAAAGGTGAAATTCGTTGGAAGTGGAGGATGCAATATCGGGAAAAGACCTCTAGATACATTTGATAATGCATTAGTAAAAGCCTGAATTACGATCACATACGATGAAAATTATAAAGTATATGAAGTGACTTGAAAACCAAAGAGAAACATAATGTTACAGCAATTCTCTGTAACAGCTGCCGAAGCTCTAATCACATACCTCGCTTTTTGTAAAGATATAGACTATGAAATAACTATCTACCAAGTAGCCACTGAACCACATGTAAAAAATACAATTGCATTTTTAAATAATGCATGAGCAGATATTACTATGTGAATTGACCACACAGTAACTATAAAACCTGTAAAGAAAATGGAAGTTAAGGATCCTACATTCAGTATTGTAAGCGATTATATTGAAGCTGGAACTTATTTTACGATTTGAGCATGTGCAGATCAGTCTGAATTAACTATCACTAATATGGACGTTGATGATCTTTCTGCTATGTACAATATCGCTGAGCAGATTTGAATTAATTTCCGTATTTTAGATAAGCATACTATCAAAGTAGATTCTTACAATAAAGAAAATTATAAAGCACTAAAAAGATTAGAAATCAGAATTTTTCCATGATTCCCTAGCGATTTGCAGTCAATCTTCTGAACTCTATTTACTCAATGTAATGGAATTACAAAAATATTTGAAACTTTATACGAATGAAGATTTGGTTACTTATCCGAGCTTGAAAACTTTGGTGCCAAAATTGAAATTTTAAATCCGCACGAGGCTCTAATTCTTTGAAAAACTAATTTAAAGGGCTCTTACGTATCCAGTACTGACCTCAGATGAGGAAGTGCAATGGTTTTGGCTTGAATTATCGCGGAATGAACTACTCATATCACAAATGAAGCAATTATTGAAAGATGATATGATAATATAATTGAAAAACTGAATAATATCGGTGTGGATATCAAACAAATTGGAAATGAGTAACCATCAAATATTAATTCCTAGAAAAAACCAATCAATGGCAAAATAGAAGTAGCCGTAGAATACAAAGCTCTCCTCATATTTGGTTTATAATATTCCGAAAATGAATCTCTAAAAAGATTTAAAACCTCTTTTTTGTGGATCAATTTTCCCTCAACAGAAAACAAAGTAAATTCTCATTTACTATTAAAAATTCAATATCTATCAGGATTTTCTTGTATTTTTTTAGCAAACTCTAAAAGCCTTTGCTTCACTTCTCTCTCTCAATAATGTTTCTCAAGTTTAATCAACTTACCTCCACCAATTAAAGCATCTATTTGTTTTTCCAATCTCTCATAATTAGGTTTAAATACATCTTGACTATCTTTATCCAATGTTTGAAAAAGATTTCCCTTAGTCCCTTTAGAAAAATCTTCTGCAACAGGAAGATCCTTTGCTTCTTCCTTTTTTATAATATCTTCCATATTACTTCACGTACTCATGATAATAGAATTGTATTTAAATATATATCTATAAATTTTCCTCTTCTACTTCCTCTGTCTCATCAGAAAGATTTGGATTTGGTCATACTCTAAATGGAAAATCTTCTGGAACTGTATATCATTTAATTCTTGATAAACATCTCATCACATTTCTTTGCCAATTTATAGGACTAGATGCATAGATTTTTCAATCCTCATTTCCATATCTTGATAACTGATTAATTGTATGATATCATCATAAATATTGATTATTCAATGTTAATGGGATTAATCTAGCTCATTCATAAGGAGAACCATATCCAACTCTATCTCATCTATCATTATTTCCTACATTTCAGATATTATTACTTGTTGTTAAATGTCTTCAAAGTGTTGATTCAGCTAATGCAATACAAATTACTACATCTCTATCAATATTTGTTCATTCAACTACTGAATCCCAGAAATTTAATTCCTTATACACTCATACTCCATATCCACTCAAAAATCTTTGAGCTCTTTCATCCACAGTTGATCATTGAACAAATTTTAAATCTGAAACATTTATAGGTCTAACTAATTGATCATTTAAATATTTAATTTTATATTCTTCAGGTAATGTATTTTGCCAATCAGTAACGACACTTAAATCCAATATAGTCAATGGATCTACTGCCACTCAATTCTTATATACAGAGAATGTTAAATTTTCTCATTCAGATGCAAATCATGCTCATGAAGTTCATGGTTCTCAACCACTATAACCAATCAATTGTCCACGTTGAACTATATCTCATGGATTTACTATAATCTGATTCATATACTCATATACCGTAACATATCCGTCCTTATGTACTATTACTACCCATGAAATATTATCAATTGTATTTGATACATAATAAACTACACCATCTCTAGCAGCATATACAGGTGTTTTCTGTTCTGCTTCAATTTGAATTGATTGAAATTTAAATCAATTATCTTTCTCAAAATCTGAATCATTAAAATAACGAGCAATCTTTTCAATAGGATAAATTGGCCACGCAATTGGTGCTGCATCATCATCACTACTATCAGGAGCTTCCATCATAATCTCAATATTCTCTGGAATATTATGGTCTGTTCTATAATTTTTCTGTACAATATCATCTACAAAAGACAATACCATTTTATTCACATCTTCTTTATCCTTAAACACCATATCTAATTTAGAAGCATCTGTTGCTGATTTTTTATACAATCTGATAAAATTAAGTAAATATTGCTTCTTTTGCTCTAATTTATCAACTTGATCACGATAATATTCTATACTTTTTTGTGCTGATAATTTCAAATCTCCAAGCTTAGATAACAAAACTGTCTTTCTCTCCTCCTCTTTTTCACTTTTATCAATTAATTCTGAAAGCTCTAATGTCATAGCTTCCAATAAATCATTTCAAATAAAAGTTTCATTAAAGTTATCTGAATTTACAAAAAGTCTAACATCATCTATACTTTCACCTTCTTGATCATAAATCTTTAATTGCATTTTGTATAAAAGTGTCATGTACTCTTTCAAGTACTCTTTCGCTTTTTCTGAAGAAACTTGAGTTTCACGAAGCTCTTTAACTAAACTTTTTATCTGCCTTTGATAAGCAACCAATCTTTTAAGAGAATTAGAAACATTTTCTGTTGCTGAGTTTATACTTGCTAAAACTTTAACCATTTCAACCCTAGCTTCTCTATAATTTTCTGAAAGATTTGGATCCTTCTGCTTTTCTAATTCATCCAAAGCAAAAAGTTCATCCGTAACCTTATCAATATCTTTCTTCAACTTCTCCACTTTATTCATAGCTCAATTAATCATAGAAGTATCATCCACTGAAAGCTGAGCAGAATCCTTTAAAAATTGCAAATCAACATCTCATGTAGCATTCACAAAAGAAGTTCAAAAAGATACGAAAGAAAATACTGAAACAATCAGTACAATTCCTACAGAATTAATTTGTTTTGTTTTCATCTATATATAATATTTCATTTAAATACGATTTCAATTATATACTTTTTTTTAAAAAACGCGAATTTTGAGATACTTTTTTAACTATTATCATCTTCCTTTTTTCGAATTTTTATATTTAATAAATGTTTAAAAAAATTCTGCCTTCGTCTTTAGACAGAACTTCCATAATTTAATAACTATCCTATACATTAAATTTGAATATCATTACATCTCCATCTTGAACAATATAACTTTTTCATTCCAAACGTAATAGTCATTTTTCTCTAGCTTTGGCTCGTGAACCACATGCTACTAGATCTTCATATCAAACTACTTCAGCTTTAATAAATCATCTTTCAAAATCTGAATGAATCGCTCATGCCGCTTGAGGTGCAGTAGATCACTGTGGAATAGTCCATGCTTTTGTCTCTTTTTCTCATGTAGTAAAATAATACATCAATCAAAGTGTATTGAATGCTAATCAGATTAAATCATCGAGAGTAGGTATTTTGGAAGCTTGAGTCTCTAACATTTCTGCTAAAAACTCCTGTTTCTCTTCCGTAGACATATCCATCATTTCTTCTTCAATTTTTACACAAACTACTGCTACTGGAGCATGTAATTTTTCACTATATTCAGATTTAATTGCTTCTGCATTTACTAGATCATCCTGTGAAACGTTCAAAGCATAAATGAAAGGCTTGAGTGTGAGGAAGTTATATGATTTTAAAACCTTCAAGTCTTCGACAGAAAATTGATCACGAACTGTGTGTGCTAATTTTCATTCCATCAGTGTTTTGTAAATTACCTCCAAGATTTCACACTGTTTTTTCTCATCTTTTGTACAGTTTGAAGCTTTTACTTTTTTCTGTAATGTTGGCAAAATCCTTTCAATATGCTCCAAATCCGCGAAAATAAGCTCAGTATTAATAATTTCTACATCTCTAAGTGGATCTATGCTTCATTCTACATGAACTACATCAGGATCTTTGAAATAACGAAGAACCTGAACTATTGCATCTGTTTCACGGATATTTGCCAAAAATTTGTTTCCAAGTCACTCCCCTTTTGAAGCTCATTTTACAAGTCATGCTATATCTACAAATTCAGTAGCTGCATAAACTTTTTTCTGACTATGAGACATCTCAGCCAAAACATCTATTCTAGGATCTTTTACATCTACTATTCATACGTTAGGATCTATGGTACAGAATGGAAAATTTTCAGCAGGAGCTGCATATGATTTAGTCAAAGCATTAAAAAGTGTAGATTTTCAAACATTAGGTAATCAAACTATTCCAATTTTCATTATGCAAAAAAAAATTAAAATAAATACCTGTACCTCTATTTATTGATTTATAAAAATTTTACAATAGCAGAATCATATTATAAAAGTTATTGTAACACTATACCATAATCTAATAAATCCTTCTTTAATTGTTCGTAATTTTCATACAAACACGAATTCATGCCCAACTCTCTAGGTGGCAATACGTCATCTCACATCTTATCTCCAATCATAATAGTTTCTTCTGGTTTACATCATGATATTTCTAGCATTTTTTCAAAAATTTTTAAATCTGGCTTTATTGTTCCCGCTTCGAATGAAAATAGAGGATAATCAATAAAATCTAAAATCGTTGTTTTATGTTTTATTTGTTCTAAAGCAAATACACTACAATTAGATATCAATCAAATTTTATATCACGCTTCCATTAATTGTCTAAGCATTGAATTTGTATGCTCAAATTCTTTCGTTTTACTTTCAGCTTCATCCCTTATAGACATTAATAGTTGAACATTTTCTTCAGTAACTGGAAGATTCATATTTTTACACAAATTTGCATAAGCATCAAACTTTGAATCCCATTTTTTAGTTTGTAAAGAATTTTCAAAAATCTTCACAAATTCTCGTGGTTTAATTGATGAATTTGTTTTTATTAACATTATTTTATCGCTATCTTCTGGAACATCTCTATAAGCCAAAGTTTTCCAAAGATCAAAGATGACTAGCCTAATCATCAATTATTAAACATAATATCATAAAACAATTATAAAATAGTTTTTATAAGTTCATACAATTCCTTAGCTGAATATACTGTATGTTTTGGGCGAATTCAATTACTTTTTTTGTGATACCTGTTCAACCATACCCCCTGCATTCAAATCCATTGAGATCATAAAATATCTCTATCTATATTATCCCCTACCATCATAGCTTCTTCCGCAAGAACTCCTGCTTTATAACACCCCAACAAAAAACATCAAGAATGCGGTTTTTCTACACCCGCTTCTTCAGAGGAAACAAAAATATCTATATAGTCCGATAATCATAGTTTTTCCAATTTCTTTAATTGAATATAAGAAATACAATCAGTAATCATTCAGGTTTTAATTCCTTTTTTTTGTAAATATACTAGAGTTTTTTTACCCCAAATTTCCTTCTTTAGTGATGATAAAAATTTGTTCCAATAAAAATCATATAGTGGTATAATCATATTTGGAAGTATTGCATTTTTTTGCTTTGAATTTACCTTTTCGAAAAATTTTTGTAAATATAAGTCTCTATTATGAGATGCAGCCGTTCACAAAAGTTGCATTTTCACTTCTTTTTGCGCAATAGAAAACACTATCGAAATCAAATCTAATGGCATTTTAGTATGTTTCTGGATACGTTGAAATAATGCTGATAAGGCTTTCTGATGCGCATATTCATAGTCAAATAGTGTATCATCTAAATCAAAGAAAACAGCTTTTATCATTTTTATAAATAAATAAATAAAATCCAGTTTAAATAATAGTTATTCAAAAATTAAATGCAAGAATGGTTAAAAAATTTTCACCAAAGATTTTAACATATTTTCTAATGAATTAATCAATAACGATAAATTCTTTAGATTATCCATATCTCTTAACTCTTTATTAATCTCTATCTGAATAGTAGGTATTTTACATTCTTTAGATATAAAAGCTGAAACTGTAGTTTTCCTACTTGCAGAGAAAACTGTATTTTTTGTTATCGATTTTCCTGTATGTTGAATATATGATTTCAAACTATCATTTAATATTTTTTCTATAATATTTAATATGTCCAAACGTCATAATAAATTAGGATTTCATTCTCATCCAGTTCCAATCTCTACTGAAAAATCTCTAAATGACCAACATCCATGCAAATCAATTAAAAGCTTAATATTATTTTCCTTGATATATTTAGCCAACGCTTGTTTATATTCAGATTTTTTATTCTCATCAAAATTTGGGTCTCATATTTTATATGATGTAGAGTATATAACTGAGAGAGTTAATCTTTTTCACAAATAAAGTGCAAGTCATCATGTAAATAAATCCTGTGAAAGTATTTCTCACTCTCTAATATGTTTAACTGAATGAGGAGCTGAAATCATAATTTTGGATTTATTTTTTAATATTTTGAATGTAGAAAAATTCTGACTTTGAATATCGATATTTCACATTCAGTCATTTTTCTGAAACTGCTTATCTAACCTTGAAACTTCATCAATTTTCATCATTTTTTTTTATTTTTTAAACAACCAATTATATTTGAAAATAAAAATCTTACAAATTTTTAGCCATTATTTCATTTTTTCATTTCTTCCATTTCAATTACCCAAGGTGGTGTATCTGTCTTATAAACCGGTTCACCTTCCTCTGTTATCAATGCATGATTCATCCAATATTCCATAGAATCTACCATATCTTCATTCCATTCATACCATTTATGTCTAGGTTCTCTCAATGCAGAACCATCTCACCAAAATGCAGTTATTACAAGAAAATATGGCTTTCCTTCAACTTCACTATCAATGTCGTAATCGTAATAACTATCGGATTCTCGTTTACCAACAATCGTTAATTTATTAGTTTTATTTTCTTTTGAATAATCTTCTCTATTTATAAGATGAGATATTATATTTCTATTTCACCTATATCACCGATATGCTTTATCTTGCAATTCTGGAGTTAATTCAACTAAATTACAATCATACACTTCTGGTGTATCTATAGTTATCTCAACTACATCAGAATCATAATCATCCAATAATAAATATTTTTTTATCAAATCTTCAGAAATTCAATCATGCTTATGATGAAAAGATACGCTATAATTTCTTTGTCCTTCCAATGCTTCGATTATTTCTTTTTTTGTTTTTTGTGGATAATTATTTTGTAAAACATCCAGTGTTTCCTCATCTATATCCAATCCATAATCATTTTGTTCACAAAAGGATTTAAGTATTTCCTTTCTAGGTTTTTGCAGATATTTGCATAGAAAATTTATAGTTTTCTCATCTATATTTCTTCAACTCTCTGATATTTTGTATTCGTAATAATCTTCCCACTCCTCATCCAACTTTTTTTTATCTTCTTCTGAAATTTCTGAAATATCTTCATTGTCTAAATTAATATTATTAGGTTTAATTCGCATATTAAATAGCAAAAATTAATAAAACAATTTATACTAAACATATTATAATTATAAATGCTAAAAAAATCAAAAAAAATCAGACTTTTTTATTTAAGTTATTACTTGCAATTATTAACTTTTTTTCTACAAGTTAAATATATTTAATTTCAACAATTAAATCATGCTTTGACTCTTATTCTATTGAAGATTAGAAAAAGAAAAGTGATTTGATCAATTAGTTTTGGCAATCAAAGAATTAAATAAGAAAAAAGTAGATTTTGAAATATTTATATTCTGAAAATGAAGCTTAGAATCTCAATTATTTGAGGTTCATGATAAAAATGTACACTTTTTTGGTTGGAAACCTCTAGACGAAATTAAGAAATATCTAGCAAATATCGATTATTGTTTAATGCCTTCAGAATTTTTAGAGACTTTTTGATTATCTGCATTAAACGCATTATCCTGGTGAGTTCCTGTAATAGGATATAAAAAATGATGACTAGAACCTTTTATATTTCAAGAATGCAATTTATTCTTAGCCAAATGAAATACTACCGCTGAAAGGATTGTTTCAATAGTCGAGAAACTCGCAAAAAAAACAAATCCAGAGAGGATTAAAGATAAAGAAAAATTAGAATGAAAAATTAAAAAATTACTACCTGAATATACTGAAGATGCTCGATACGAAAGATTTTTGAAATTTGTTGAACAACCCCTCAGTCCTCAGCAAGCAGAGCAAGCTTCGGACAGCTCCCCTAACAGGGAGCCAAAAGTTACTCCCCTGTGAGGGGGAGATGGCGAAGCCAGAGGGGGTTGAAAAAAGAAAATACTAATTATTAGTGATTTCATAAATAAAGCGTGAGGAATAGAAACGTACATTCATGATGTAAAAAACCTTTTAGAATCTCGCTGACATGAGGTGGTTTTACGATGAAGTACTCTACCAACATGATCTAAATGACAACGAAAAAAAAGGTTCTGACTTTTACTTTCTCCTTTTAATTTTTGGAGTATTGGTAGTTTAAAAGAAGTTTTGGAAGATGAAAATCCTGATATAATTTGGTTTAATTCATTACTACGTTGGCTTTGACCAAATATAGTAAAAGTTGCTTGAAAACGGAGAAAAAAAGAAAAAGCTGATTGTAAATTTTGGATGATGTATCATGATTTTGGATATTTTTATCCATTTCCATCAGAGCTATACTATATAGAAGATTGTAAAACTCCTCTAACAAAGAAAAACTTTCTATCAGCTTATAAATGAAAAAATCCAATTACTAAATTGGCTGTTTTATGTAAATATTACCGATTGCAACCATTGAAAAAGGTTCTAAAAAAAGAGATAGACTTGCACCTATCTCCATCTGACTGTATAACTAATATAGCTCGTGATAGTTATAAAATTTCTGAAAAAAAATGTAAATCTTTTCCCCACTTCATCCAAAAATAGATTATTTAAACAGTAATTCTCTTGAAAGAATATCCTTTTTATTTACAATAAGCTTCAGCAAAATTACGAAAAATAATTTATTCACTCAATTAAATTATGCTAGATAAGTTAGAAAGAATTATTTCAAAATATGAATCACTAAGAGAAGAATCATTATCTCCGGAAGTTTTTCAAAATCCCGAAAAATCTAAAGCAGTAAACAAAGAGTTATCATCACTTGAAGACACATATAATATTGCAGTTGCCTACAAAAAAGCTCTAGAAAATCAAAAGAATGCTGAAGAACTTCTAGAAAGTGAAACTGATGAAGAAATGATTGCGATGGCTCAGGAAGAACTAGATAAAGCAAAAGCTGAAATTGAAGATTTGGATAAAAAATTGACTATCGCTCTCCTACCAAAAGATCCAAACGATGATAAAGATATTTACCTAGAAATTCGTCCTGCTGCATGATGAGACGAGTCAGGATTATTTGGTGCTGAACTTTTGAAAATGTATCTCGCTTTCGCTCAAAAAAAATGATGGAAAACTGAAATAATTGAAGAACAGCTTTCTGATATTGGTTGAGTTAAATTTGTGATGGTAAAAATGACTGGTAAAAAAGTATATTCATTGATGAAATTCGAATCATGAGTTCATCGTGTCCAAAGAATTCCTGAAACTGAATCTCAATGAAGAGTTCATACTTCCACTGTAACAGTTGCCGTTATGCCTGAAGCTGAAGACGTAGACATTCAAATCGACATGAAAGATATAGTTATGGATACTTATGCTGCATCTAGTAACTGATGACAAAATGCCAACAAAAATCAGACTGGAGTTAGAATTCACCATATTCCATCATGATTGATAGTTAATATCTGAGATTCTAAATCACAGATTCAAAATAAGGAAAAAGCTTTCGCCGTTTTAAAATCTAGACTATATCAAATTGAGCTAGACAAAAAACAAGCAGAAGAAAAAAGTCTGAGATGAAATCAGATTTGAACATGAGATAGATCAGAAAAAATTAGAACTTACAACTTTCCACAAGATCGTGTAACAGACCATAGAATTCACGAATCATGGTCAAATTTACCAAGCATTATGGCTTGAAATATTGATGATATTATGGATAAACTAGTATTGGAAAATCAGACTAAACTTTTAGAAGCTAGTATGAAAGAATAATGGGATTACAAAAAAGAATAAATAAACGATTTATCAAAAAAGCCATTTGAAGTGACTACGTTTATCAAATTGAAGCAGAAGAAAAATCCAAATCATGATACTACTATGAAGATGATGAAGAAAAAAAATCAAACAAATTAAAATCTTTTTTTCAAGAATGAGTAAACGAATTAAAAAGAGAAATGAAAAAAGATTAATATAAAAAATTTTTACATCAAATACCAAAAATAGCGGTCGCTTAGGTCGCTATTTTTATTTCATATAAGAACAAATAATTATTTTATTATAACATAATCAATTGATGAACCTTTCTTATACACTTCTCATGGTTTTAGTGCCTTTTTATCTTTTGTTTCTTTCTCTCAAAAAGTCTCATCAATTAATTCAAGTTTTAATGTTTCATCTGTATCATTATACAAATAATCCTCATTCCATATATCTATTTCTTCTCAATGCTCATACTGACTAAGAAATAAAGGTTCAAGTACATATAAAAGATCCTCTTTCGTTGCCCTTTGATACATTAAATAATGAGTTTCTTCTGATGAATCAAATTTAAACCATCAAGTTTCATTTTCCCTCGAAAGAAGAATTTTTGGTTCATAATCTGATGATGTTTTTTCATAGATAATAACATCATAATCCAAATCATTATTAAGTCATGGGATTACATCACTTGTCGCATTTACTACATATTTATATATTACATTTTCATCTAAATCAGATAAGTTAATCATCTGTTTTACTTTTATTTCCTTCATCGGATATTTCGCTTCAAAATTATACAATTTATTCAGTTCTTCTGTACTCAGATGGCCTAAATCTTCTTTAGTCCTTTGATCAACAATACTCCAGTTTATAATCTTTCACTCAGAAAATTCTAAATCTAAATAAATGTAAGATTTAAAATTATATATTCCATCTATCCAATCGTAATCTTCTATTGATAAAGTTATCATATTTTGCAATGAGTCATCATACGATGCTTTAAATACATCATCTCATACAACAATTTTATTAGCATTTGCTGGAGTTAGCATATAATTAGCAACTCCATTATGATTTCCGCGTCCATTAAATTTATACAATCAATCTTTTTGATCTACACTTATATTAGTCGAACCCATTTGTTCAAGAAAATTAGAAACTCATCTCATAAAGAAAAACACAAAAGCTAATCTAATCAAAAATAGAACTCCTAATATTCACAAAATTATAAATAATACTTTTTTCAATTTACCTTTCTTTTTTGGTAATGCTCCCTCTACATTCTGGGTACTTTCATTTAATTCATTCCCCATATAATTTTCACTAACAACGTCATCCAAATTACTAATTTCTACAGAATTCTCTGTATTTAATATTTTATTTTCTTCATCCATATTTTTCTCCTTATATAATAAAAAAGATACATTAGATTATATTGCTAACATATAAATTTGTCAAATTTTATAAGACTTTTTCATATATCAAAAAAACGTACATAATTTATTTCAATATCATAATTTTTCTTCAAACTTTTTGATTTTCTCTTTTATAAAGTTCTTCAACCACTTCTAAATTCCATTTCAATTTTTCACACAGTAATGTAATCAAGTCTTGAATTATATTTTCATGCCCGATATAAACCGGAATAGTAAATACCATCACAGGTTTTTTTTCATCATGTTTATCATAAAAATCTGCAATAGTTTGGATAAACTGTAAATACAAATTTTTCACCCAACGCTGATACTCATAAACTTGTTCTGCTGTAGTAGATTGTTTAATGATCGGTCAAAGCCATCCCTCAGTCACTATCAAAGTTTCATGGTCAAGCAATGGAGCGAATAATTTTTCATCCAATGGTTTAGAAATATCTTGGTCAAAAAAATCAAAAATCTGATTATGGAAATTTCCATTATTCTTCCACCACTCTTGATTTTTGAGTGCAAATCAAAGTTTGATATCTGAACCTATAAAATCATATCATAAATAATTTGCTATAATTCATGTAGTTCCAGTTCCACAAAATGGATCATAGATTAACTTAAATTTCTTGTTTTCAGCATGAGATAATGCGATATTTATCATTGTATGAGTAAGTTTCGCGGGCATCATTCACATCTGCATACTGCGTCATGGCTTATCAAAATCAGCCAATTCATAAAGTTTAATATTCTGATATCCAAGCACAATTCACCATTCTGCTCCGATTTTGATTAGTTCAATTCATTTCTTTTTTACATCCATGTCTGTATGTAAAAGTCAGACTTCCTTGTATCTTTTTAATCATAATTGTTTTTTGAACTTAATTGCTTGATTTTTATCTTCCATTCAAAGAATTTTCTTGTCTCCTACATAATTTTGAATTTCAGAAATTGAGATTATTTTTCATCGTTTTACAAGTGACGCTAAAGAAGAAATCTGTTCCTCTTTTTTTGTATCAAAAACTATCAAATGCTTTCAGACTTTTTTGATATCTTCTGCATCAATCAATTTTAATTCTGCTAATGTAATTTCTGGGAAATTCCCTACTACTGCAAAATACATCTACAATATACAATTACTCAGATAAAAACTTTCTTTTCCAATCTTCCAAAATACGTTCAAGATAAACGATATTATGTAATCAAAGTAACGCTCATCAAAGCACTTCTTTTTCACGTAACAAATGGTGAAAATATGCTTTAGTTAAATATTTACATGCATAGCAGTCACAATTATTAGTCAAAGGAGAGAAATCTGAAGCATATTTTGCGTTAGTTATTTTGATATTTCATTCATCTGAAAATATAATTCCATGTCTTCATAATCTAGTCGCACTTACACAATCAAACATATCTATTCACTGCTCTATCGCAAAACGGAAATCTGCAGGAGTTCACACTCACATCAAATATCTAGGTTTGTCATTTGGTAATTGTGGTGCTGTATACTGAATAACTTCCTCAATTTTTGACCTTTCTTCTCAGACGCTCACTCCCCCAATAGCTATTCCATCTCGTGCATACTGAAATAAAAATTCAAGTGACTCCTGACGTAAATCTAAATACGTTCATCCCTGAACGATTGGAAACAATACTCCCCTCGTTTCATCATATTTTGGTCCAAAATGTTCAAAAGCTCTCTTTGCCCAACGATGAGTCATTTGCATTTGACGAGCTGTATGTTTTTTGTCTGCATCTCATGGAGAACACACATCCAGTACCATCATAATATCAGAGCCAAAATCTGACTGAATATCTACAACTTTTTCTGGGGTGAAAAAATGTTTACTACCATCATGTGGAGAAGAAAATTTTACTCATTCCTCAGTAAGCTTCATTCTCACGTTGTGTGAAAATCATTTATCATCTTTCTTTCCAAGTCATAGACTAAAAACTTGGAATCATCAGCTATCTGTCAAAATTAGTCAATCATTCCAATTTTCAAATTTATGTAATCATCCCGCAGCTTTGATTAATTCATTCCCTGGACGTAAATATAGGTGAAAAGTATTTGCAAGAATCAATTTTATAGGTTCAATGCGGGTTCAAATATAATGAGGATCACGAAGCAAATCAAGGATTATTCATTTTATCGTCGCTTTTGTTCAAACTGGCATAAAAATAGGAGTCTGAATTTTTACTCCATTTAACTCGATTTCTCCGACTCTTGCATTTCATTTCTGCTTCAAAATTGTGAATTTTAGTTTATTTTTCATCAAAAAACCCATTATGTAAATAATGGGTTTAGTATAAAGAAATTCTAGGAATAAACAATTAAAAATATAATTATGTTTTATCTAACTCAAAATATTAGTTTCTTTTAAGTATTTAGGATAAGGATAAAAGGACTCTATCACTCCTCCATATGCCATCTTGTCAATTACTTCATGTCATATCTCATTTTGTGGTAGTGTAAAACATCCTTTACTTGCATCTCATGTATGTATATAAATATAACGTTTTAGAATATTATCATTGAACCCAGGTTCTGCTCAACGAAGCAAAAGATTTCTATCTTTGTGACCTCTTTCTCGATGATAATTTCTAGGATTTCATTCTTTCTCAGATACAGGCACTTGAGCTAGGCCAAGGCTTGACTGCCAAGTTCCCTCTTCATTAGAGAATGTTTGTATTCAATCTTTTCACTGTCACTGCATACATGTTGTATTTACTTCCACCTTATTAGATTTCATATTAATCAAATATAATCTATTAGCTTCAGCCCCCATTGAAAAATCAACAACTGCAAGATAATCATTTTTATCTTTACGTGAATTATATCAAAGATTTCCCAAAAGAAATGGTAAAAATTTTGGTTTTGGTTCATTTAATTCTTTATATCTTTCCCAACATTTCAATACTTCATCCGTTTTAAATTCCAATCTTTTGTTTATTGCATTGAAATCAGCTTCACTTAAATATCATTCATAATCAGATTTTATAATATTTTTAATTTCTAAAAAACTCATAGATCTTTTTTCTGATACATCCATATCATTATCACTCGAACTTTCTGTAGCATCAGTCATTCATCCACGAACGCTATCTCCAACTGGATTATGATATTCTGTACCTAGATGACTTTCTGATTGATCCCCATTTTTAATCTCTCTTTTCAAATTTAAAAGATTAGATCTTAAGTCCTTTTCATCCAAATTTGTCCCCAAACTTTCTACTGCCATTTTATTTTCACATAATAGTATAAAATCTACACAATCATATTATATACAGAACAACAAAATTTGTCAATTTTCTAGGGACTTTTTTTATAATAAAAAATAAACAACCAAAAAATCTGAATAAATACTAATTCAATATCCTATATTTCAAACAAAAAGATTATTCCACTAACAAAAGTAAACACATCACTCCAATTCAAATCACAAAACACAATGCCTGCAATAATGACTGGCTAATTTTTGGGTGTTTATGTAATTCTGGGATTAAATCCGTTCATGCGATATATATGAATAATCATGCAGAGAAAGGCATCAAGAATGCTGAAATATCTTCCACATATCTCTGCAAAATCAAAGCAATCACTACCCCAAAAAATGCAGTCAATGCTGAAAGAAAATTCAGCTTTAAAGCTCTAGCTTTAGAATATCATCCGTGAATCAATACTCAAAAATCTCCAATTTCCTGTGGGATTTCATGCAAAAGAACTGCCAATGCAGTAGCGATTCCAACTGGCATAGAAAGTAAAAAAGCTGAAGCTACGACCAGTCCATCTATAAAATTATGCACCATATCTCCGACCAAGTTCATCTGTGCAAATGAATGCTGATGGGTTGCTGTGATAGGTAAATGGCAGTGATTCCAGTTGATTATTTTCTCAATTATAAATCCGAGTAAAATTCATCACAAAGTGAATAATGCTATATTCTCATTATATCCATATTGTTCAGCTGTTTCTCATAACAAATGCAAAAAAGCATCTCACATCAAAGTTCCAGCAGAAAATGCTATAAAATAAATCAGAATCTTCTTAAGTTTTTCAGTAGAAATTCAGAGTGTAACTATTCCTATCAAAGATACACAGCTGATTATTAGCACACTTACAAATGAATAAATTATAGCCGTAGTCATATTCGTAAAATTTTATAAAAGTATTTGTTCTTGTCATCCTGAACGAAGTGATGGATCTTATGCATTTTATACCTAAGATTCTTCGGCATAGCCTCAGAATGACAAAATCCCCCTGTCGCCGCGCTCCTTCCCCCTTACCGAAAAGGGACCAAAATTATTGCAATAATTAAAGATAATCTAATACTGTTAAATATCAAGATATATCTTAAAAAAACACAAATTAATAAAAAGGGAATTCAGTAAACCATGAATTCCCCTTCTATACTCAAATCGAATCCTCTTTTTCCACATGAGGTCTCCAATAACTTAGCTTACTCGTTTTCAAACCATATTTCTTACCTTCCCTATCGAACATCATACATGTTTCGATTGCGGCAAAGAATCGGCCAAATGCTTCTTCATTCTCCCTATCCAGAAAATCCTTATCATAGTTTTCATCGAGGAAAATATCGATATTTGAGATAAGATTTTCCAAATACTCCTTAATCCAATTACATTGCTCATTACATGATTGAGATTTCCACTTTTTCTCAAAGTTATCTAGAGCATCCTTCGCATAGTTCCTCAAATCTTCAAGAGCATCGACAGAGTAAATGAGTTCATCTCCAAGAGCTAGCTTTTTACGGTGATGCTGTTCAACATAACTCCGAATAAGCCAATCACCGAAAAAAAAGATTTTTTTCCTTAAAAGTTCATTCTCCACTTTCAACTCTTTGTTTTGAACTCCGAGAACAGAGTTGATTTTCTCCACAATATCGTTAGAAAATTCTATTCTATTTCTACCAAGAAGAAAACCAATTACTAAAGCGACGAAGCCTACAATAATAAGAATAAAAACATTCATATGCACCTCCAGTTTTAATTTGACATTTTTGTTTTATTATTCATAATATACATATTTAATTACTAAATTTCAATAGAAAAAAATCAAAATTATAATAATATATCGCCGACAAAAACCATATAAACAAAATGTAATATATCAAAATTAAAGAAAAAGGCATCAGAATTTCTGACCCCTTTATCTAAAATGGATTTCACTTTTTTGAAAACCTTGAAAGTATTTTCTCCCAAAGTGATTTTTTCCTTTCTTTGAATACCACAAGAGCTTCAGGAACCCCTAAGACATTCGTATACCTTGAAACCGCGACAATTTCAAGATTTGGATTTAAGTCAATAAGACTATCCACCCCCCTCTTGATAGCAGAATCTCCCAACAGATCTTTCGGATTCGCTGTAAGTACAACAGAATGTCCATAGGAAAGCGCATTTAAAATCCGCTCCCCTTCCAAACCTTCTACATTAATATCCATAGCCAACTTCCCTTCTTTTTAAGTTTTATTTAATATACTTATAATACTTATTTAATATAGAATGTCAATAGAATAAAAAATGCTAGTATCTTTCAACTAGCATTTTCATTTATCTAGGATTTAAGCTTCTGTATCTTCTTCATAATCTTCTTCAACTTCATTACTCTCCTCTGATTCTTCTTCCTTTGGATTAACAGGAACTGAAGGAACTACTCCTGGAATTGTGAATAAATTATCTTGCTCTTCTGGTCAGTTTTTCTTCTTTTCATCTTTATATTTTCTATTCTCATCTTTTTCTTCCCATGGACGATAAGCAATAGCTATCGCTTTATCTGAAATCTTAACTAATGGAGTTTCAGGTTCTGCAAGGTGGATATTATTTGAATGTAATGTTTCCATACTTCCATCATCAAAGCGAAGTCTGACAGCTCATTCAATGATAGACAATCATCCCTCTAACTCATCGTTTCCAGTCATAACTACCTGTCATTTTCTAGCTCTCTTCCATATCTTGAGATCATCTAATGAAAGCAATTTAGCATTCTTATTTGAATGGATAAGAATGAATGGTTCATCTTTGTACAAGAACATATTTGCAACCTGATCTCATTCCTGCAATTCAATAGCTTTTACTCATCATGCAGTCTTTCACATTGGTCTAAGGTCTGCTGTATTGAATAATAACATCCATCATTGTTTAGTAATTACTCACAAGTTATCACTATCATTTACTGCCTCTACCTTAACTATCTTTTCTCCTTGTCATAGATTCATAATCACAGTTGGGAATTTCTTGAATGAAAGTACTAATTCTTTCTTAATCTTTTTGATATTATTCTGATTAGTTAAGAATGTTAGATATTCATAATTATAATGTAATGTCTTTGCGAATACTACCTTTCATTTTAAGTTGAAATGATTCCTCAAATTCACAGCTGGTTTTGCCATAGTCTGAGAACCAAAATCTTTCAATCTCTGCACTACCAATTCTCCTAAATCAGTAATCACAATAATTCTATCTTGATTATGAGTGTAAATTAAATCAATAGTTTCTTCAGGTATAGTCTGAATTCTAGTTTGATATAATACTCTCATAGAATAATCAGCACCAATTCGACAGATTACATCTTCTTTAATTCTGTCTGCTGCAGCCTGAATAGCTTTAATGCTTCATGAAAGATTTAGTAATGAAGTATCATCTGAAACATCAGTTTTTCTCTCATCTCCATATTTCTGCTTCATATAATCAAATTCTGATTGAACCACTCCATCCAATTTTTCAGGATTTGCAAGGATTTCAGTCAATTCAGCGATTTTAGCTTGTTTCTCAGCGATTTCATCCAAGATTTTCTGAATCTCCAATCCAACCAATGATTGCAATCTCATCTGAAGGATATATTCAGCTTGTTCTTCAGAGAATTGAAATTTTAATATCAAGTTATCTTTAGCTTCTTTCTTGTCTTTTGAATGACGGATAGTATAGATTACATCATCAATAATATCAATAGCTCTCTTTAATCATTCCAAGATATGAAGTCTGTCTTTAGCCTTTTGGAGTTGGAATTCTGAACGACGACGAACTACTTCACGACGGAATGTTACGAATTCCATCAATAATTCTTTAATATTCAATAATCTTGGTTGAGTTCCTCATTCAACTAACGATACATTATTCACATTAAAGTTAGTTTGAAGTTCAGTAAATTTATAAAGCTGAACTAATACAGCGTCAGGATTTACTCCCTTACGAAGATATAATACGATTCTATTTTTATTCTTATTACTCTCATCTCTAATATCTGAGATTCATTCAATCTTTTTATCTACCACTAATTCTCAGATTTTTGAAACTAATGAAGCTTTATTTACCAAATAAGGAATCTCATCAATAACGATTACATGACTATCTTCATAAACTTCTGTGTGAGTTTTTCAGCGGACAACGATAGGTCCTTTTCATTTTCTGTAAACTTCCTTAATATTCTCTCTATCAAAAATTACTCATCCAGTTGGAAAATCTGGCCCCTTGATAATTTCCATAATCTCATCAACGCTAACTTCATATTCCACTTCTTTCTCTACTTCCATTCAGTTTTCATCAATCACTGTAGCCATCATTTTCTTTCACTCCTTTTGAAGCAATAAATGACAAGCATCCAAAACTTCATTCAAATTATGAGGAGCCATATTCGTAGCCATTCAAACGGCAATTCACATAGTTCCATTACAAAGCTGATTAGGAAACTTAGTAGGAAGCATAACTGGTTCATTCAATGTCCCATCAAAGTTTAATCTCCAATCCACAGTATCTTGCTCAATATCATCCATCATTTCCTCAGCCAATTTTGTCAATCTAGCTTCAGTATACCTCATGGCAGCTGCTCCATCTCAGTCTATTGAACCGAAATTTCCCTGCCCATCTACTAATGGATATCTCATTGACCAAGTCTGAGCCAAACGAACCATTGCATCATAGATAGAAGCATCTCCATGTGGATGGTATTTTCACATTACTTCTCAGACAATTCTAGCAGATTTTTTATGTTTTTGATTATAAACATTATTCATCTGATACATTCCGAAAAGTATTCTCCTAATTACAGGTTTGAGTCAGTCTCTAGTATCAGGCAAAGCACGAGAAATGATTACAGACATTGAATAGTCTATATAAGACTGCGTAATCTCTTTTTCAATTGGATGCTCAATTTCTGGCTGATGGTGAGTCTGAGCATTCAAGAAAGCTTCATCTTTATCGTTCATAAAATTTTTGATAAGAATAAAAAAATCTGAATCTTCACTACATATTTTATAGAAAATCCATCCAAAAATTCAAGCCATCAACTATTGACTTCTAAAAAAATGATTTATAATCTCAAAATTCGATTCAGAATTTTCATAGATTTCGAGAAAAGTGGCTTTATTCCGTATTTAGAATTTCAAAATATGTTTTTTCAACAATCCATTGTTTTTTAGTCTGAGTTTATTATAGTAGAGATGAAAGTTTTTCACTAATACCCATTGAGAAGATTTAGAAGTTCTATTGTTGTGATAACATGGAACAAATGTAAATCTAATATGTTGCGATAACACATTAGACCAACGACCTCAAGCATTTATCAATGTTTGAGGTTTTTTTACTTCCTCTTGACTTTTTCAAAAAGACAAATAGACTAATAAAAACATAAACCTTTAACTTATGGAAAAAAAACAAAGACATAAAAAAAGCAAAAACAGAACTGATAAAAATGATCTGAGAATCATTGCCAGTTCGTTTCAAACACTTTTAGAGCTAAGTGAAGCTGGAAAAAAAATTCACAAAGCAGAAAAAAAAGAAGTTGAAAAAGCCACAATCATCATGAAAAGATTCTGTGATAGTAAGGATATAGAGGAAAAAATGGAGCAAGATAAAAAAATAGCTACAGTAATCCTACAAATTAAAGTCCTCTTATCCACGCTAAGAAGTTTGTTGAAATAAACAAAGAACCTCTAATCCCTCTGATTGTTTACTTCAGAGGGCTTTTTTATACAGATGGAATAGGAAAATGACTACAACACTCCACTACTTCAGCATGAATTACTTTCAGTTTTTCTTCATCATTTCTATTTTGAATTGCTTCATGGATAAATCTCGCAATATGTTTCGTATCATCTTCCTTTACTCCCCTTGTCGTCATTGCTTGCATTCAAATTCTAAGTCCAGATGGATTAAATGGTGGATTTGGATCATCTGGAATTGTAGATTTAGACGTAGAAATTCAAATCTTATCCAAAACTTTTTCAATATCTCATCATGTAAAACTTTCACCAGAAAAATCCATCACTATCATATGATTATCAGTTCATCATGTAACTAGTTTATATCAATATTTTAGCATTTCTTCAGCCAAAGTTTTTGCATTAATTAAAGTCTGATGTACATAATTTTTAAATTCAGAAGTCTGAGCTTCTCAAAGTGCAACAGCTATTCATGCGATAGTATTCATATGAGGTCCTCCTTGCATTCCTGGAAAAACTGCCCTATCTATTCTCGTTGGTAAATTTTCAATCGTATCTTCAGGCTTTTTCAATGGATTAGAAACTATTCATTTGGAAAGAATCAATGCTCCACGCGGTCAGCGAAGTGATTTATGTGTAGTAGTCATCATCGCATGAAATCCATAATCAAATGGATTTTTCAACTCTCATGCAGCGATAAATCCTCAAATATGAGACAAATCTGAATACAAAATCGCTCAGACTTTTTTTCATATTTCAGCAAATTTTGCATAATCAAGCTCTCTTGGATACGCAGAAAATCCTGCAAGAATCACTTTTGGTTTATATTCAAGTGCTAGCTTTTCCAATTCATCGAAATCTATACTTCAATCGGATTTAGTCTTATAACGCTGAAAATTGAAAACCTTAGAAAAAAACGTAACAGGTGCTCAATGAGTAAGGTGTCCCCCATGAGATAAATCCATTCATAATATCGTATCTCCAGGCTCCATTACAGCAGTATAGAAACACAAATTCGCAGCTGCTCAGGAAAGAGCCTGAACATTTGCATGGTCAGATTTGAATAAACTTTTGGCTCTATCAATTGCGAGTTGTTCAATTTTATCAGTATTTTCCTGTCATCAATAATAACGTTTTCATGGAAATCATTCTGCATATTTGTTAGCAAAAACTGACGACTGAGCTTCCAGAACTTGCTTTGATTGATAATTCTCACTAGCAATGAGCTCCATTCAGTCCTGCTGTCTTTTTTCTTCCGCAGAAATTGCTTGCTGCACCTGTAAATCTTTTATCATAAAAAATATTATACAAATTAAATCTAATTTATTTTAATGATTTAATATTAATTATTCAACCAAAAACTATTTCATTTTCAAAATTTCATCCAAATTCACCCTCTTATGTGAAAGTTTTGGCACTTTCACCTGCGATCAGAGTTTATTTTTTGATTTCAATCGGTCATAGAATGTTCATTTTTTCACTATATGAATTATAGGCATTTTGAGCAACATATCATTTTTACGCTTTGCTTTATAATCTGGATTAATTTCTTGTAAGTACGAATCGATCTTTTCGGTCAAATCCTTATCGGATAAATCAGACTTTTTTTCTAATTCAATAACCCATTCATGCCTAGTTGGTCAGTCTTCACTATCTGGTCAAATCGTGTAATATGTAATATTTACTCCATCTTTTGATAATTTTTCAATCACTGAATTTACATGAGTTTCCATGAGTTCCTCTCATTTCAAATTTATAGATTGCCTGGTTCTTCACACGATTTTAAATCTCAATTTCTCATCTACAAAACTAATCACATCTCAAATTAAATAACGAACCAATCATGCATTCGTAGTAATTACCAACGCAAACTTTTTTCAAATATCATTCTGATTTATTTCTCGAATTGGTTTAGCTTTAGCTGATTTTTTTACATTTCATTCATCATCAAAATTATCTGAGTTTAATTCTAAGAATTCATAAAAAATTCCATGATTAGTCAATAATTTATAAGGAGCATCTCAATCTGAATTATCATAATTAATAATATCTTGATATCCAAAATATCCCTCCGACGCATTATACGCTCACATATATTTGATATTATATTTATTGAAATAATGCATATATGGAGCTACATCCACTCATCATCAAATTATGAGTTCCATATTTTTGACTAGTTTTTCAAACTTTTTCTTATCTTTACTTTCTATGTAAATCAAAATCTCATACGCCCAACTCGTTACTCAAACCATAGTATTTTCTCTATTTTCATTTATTTCTTCATAGACTACTTTTATTTTATCTTCCCAACTTGGATTTAACAATACAGATTTCGGTAATGAATACCTACTCGCAGTTGCTCACCTTCTTTCCAAAAGAATTAAAGCTGATACATCTCACACTTTATAGGAACCATTATCTTCCTGTATCGTTCACGTTAAAGGGAAAAAATCTCCTCTCAAAAAATGAATTCATTTATATCAACGTAAAATCTCCGCAAACATATACGCTCAAACTTTCGTAGTGCTTTTCATCGCCTCATTTGTAACAGGAATATGTTTTTTATTTCATGTCGTTCACGATGATGCAGAAAATTTCCTAATCTTTCATGGTCGAATAATATTTTCTTTCTCTTTGGCTAATTCTATATAATCTCTAAAATCCTTATACTCAAAAATAGGAATATTTTTACAAAAATCTGAATAAATATTCTCTGATATACAAATTTTATCAAATTTAAAATCGCTTCAAAACTGAGTCTTTTGAATTTTATTCAATAGTGATTTTAAAATCTTTTTTTGATTTTTAGTCTGATTCTTTTCATCTCTTATTACTGCACCGTATACAGTATTGAATGCTAGTCTACTAGCATAATCAAACAAAATATCATACAATTTCATCTCCATTTTTCAGAAAAACTAAACTATTTCTTAAAAGGATATGTTATATACTTTATATCTACATTTCAATTTCAAGTTCTAATTAATTCTTGAGAAATCTTTTCAGAATTCTTATTTGGAAAATATCTATTAATATCGTCATAATACTGCTTTACCGTCATTCTTCAATTAACCGATTTCGCTACCCTTTTTACAATTCATCACACATAATCAAATACCACATCTTTATATTGTTTTTCTTTCATATCCATAACTGTATTTCACAGATTATTCAATTTTTCTTGTAATGAATTTTCACCTCAAAACAATAAAGGAACTCAGATTTTTCTAACAAAAAATGGCATATCATTAATTATTATATTAACCAACTGCTTTACTACACGACAAAACTCCCTTTTATCATCTATCACAAAACTCATTCTTCATTCGTTTCCTAAAACCAGTACAGGATGCGCTAAAAGATAAGAATTCAAAATAGGTACAACTTTTTCTCTCGCCTTTTGGCTTAATTTATACATTTTCACTTCCTCATCAAAATAATCCAATATTGCTCTCGTAATTATTTTTGGATCAACGTAAGAACTAAGAATTTCTTTATCATCTTGATGATTTAAAGCACTAGAAAGCTGCATATTAGTCTGATTTTTTAAATCATTTTGACTATTACCAAAATTATTTGCTTCAATATTTAATGGCATAGTAGCAAATGTTAAAGAAATTACTCAAGTTTTTAATAAATCCCTCATTGACTATACTTTAATAAAAATACATTCACAACATTAATACTAGACAACAATTTTTCCATATGAAGAAACAAAATAAACACATAAATCATAATAAAAAAATATAAAAAGTCAAAAGTTCTTGAAAAAAAATCGCAATCCTCATTATAAAAATCACCTTTTAACAAGTAAAGTTTCTATTCAAAATCTACTTTAAATGCGAAGATATCAAAAAATGTAATCTAAAATTTGCAAAATAAAAATTTTTATATATAATTAAAGCATAAATGTTTCAGAGAGTTTTGTTTACTCTGAACATATTATTTATTCTTTTATTATTTTATACACATGAAAATGAAGAAAATGTTATTTGGAGCATTTCTAGGAATGTTCGCCGTAGCTGGAGTAGCTGTTTTACCTAATCACGCTAATGCTACTGAAGGTAATTTCAAAACCACAGACTGATTTGTTGATTGAGGTTGATTTAATTCCCAAGATACTTCATACAACGTAAACGTAGCATGATCTGATGATATGCAAGAAGATTCATTAATTAGAGTAATCAAAACAGCCATCAACTGGGTACTTGGAATCTTGGCATTAATCGCTCTATGTCTATGTCTATGGGGAGGTTTCCAAATGATGACTTCAGGTGGAGACGAAGGAAAATATGGAAATGGAATCAACTTACTTAAATGGGCTGCTATCGGTTTAGCTGTTATTGCTTTATCTTGGCTTATTGTAAGTATTGTCTTCTATGTAATCCAATGATCAACAGGTGCACAAGGAGTCCTTGATAGCACTTCATCAACATAATTTATTAAATTATACATAAATTCAATGTGAAGAATAGCTAAAAGGCTTATGATTCTTGGTATATCCATAATAACTCTATGATACATATCTCCATGTATCACACTAGCAGATGGACCTCGGGGTTTCTGAGATATATGGTGAGTTCCACAAGTAAACGTACCATGAACAGAAAAAAATAGAGAGGATTCACTCCTGCACACAATAAGAGTAGCCATCAACCGGGTACTCGGGCTTCTAGCAACTATTACTCTAGTTCTATGTATATATGCAGGATTCCAAATGTTAATAGCTGGAGGAGATAGCGAAAAATATAAAAACTGATTTAATATTCTAAAAAGTGCCGCTTTATGATTAGCTATCATCGGTACTTCACGACTAATAGTCAGCCTAATATTCTATGTTGTTATGTGATCTGTGAATCCAAACATTGGAAACTAAAAAAACTTTTCATGTGATTATATACTCAAAATCAAAAATCATATGATGCATCATAACAAAAGACTGAGTCGAAAGACTTGGTCTTTTTTTTATCACTCTAAATAACAAATAAATTAAAAAATGTGATAATAAAGAATCCATAAAAATGATTATAAGATATCACTTTATTAACCAATAAATAAATCAAAACATATAAAAATTCCACCAAAAAATTTGCAAAATTAATAATTTTAAATAAAATTAAAACATAAATATTTCAAATAATTTACTTACCCAAAACATAATATTTATTATATTACACACATAAAAATGAAGAAAATATTAGTTGGAGCGTTTCTAGGAATATTCACCGTAGCCGGAATAGCTATTTTACCTAATTACACCGATGCTAGTGATAGATTTAAAAGCACAAAATGATTTACTGATTGAGGTTGATTTAATTCTCAAGACGTTCAATATAACGTAGACGTAGCATGAGCCAAAGACATGCAAGAAGATTCGTTAATTAGAGTCATCAAAACAGCCATCAACTGGGTACTTGGAATCTTGGCATTAATCGCTCTATGCCTATGTCTATGGGGAGGCTTCCAAATGATGATATCAGGTGGTGATGAATGAAAATATGGGAACGGAATCAATTTACTTAAATGGGCTGCTATCGGTTTAGCCGTTATTGCTCTATCTTGGCTTATTGTAAGTATCATCTTCTATGTAATCCAATGATCAACTGAAGGTGCAGAATTAGACTCAGAAACCAGCAATACTAGTGCTCAATGAACTAGACAAACATACCAATGAACTAAACAACCATACCAATGAAATGGTAGATCCGCCGATGTGAAACACTAAAAAACAAAACAACTTTTCATGTAATATATAGATACCTCATAACAAAAGACTAAGTGAAAAAACTTGGTCTTTTTTACATTATAAATATAAAAGATATTTTAAATAATACCCTATCATACATAGCAAAAAATCATCAGCTTCTCCGGTTTACAAATCAATCAAACAACTTATTACACTAATAATAACAATTTCAACGAAGATTACCTACAAAAAACAACCATGTTGTATTTTTTATAAAAATTCTTATAAATTATTTTAGTTTTATTTTCTTCCACATCCAAATGGCCCAACAAAACACAGCACTTGTCCTAATTGGACTTCAGGAATTATGGAGAGATAAAAATTCTGATTACCATTTACGTAATATGGATGCATTAATAAGTAGAGCTTGCTACTTAATCCAATATGCAAGGGAAATGGATTACAAAATTATTTTCATAAAACATCATGAAAAAGAATGACCATTCTCAGAAAGAGATCCTCTTTCATCATTGATTGAAGATCTTTGTCCACAACCAGGAGACGTAATAATCAGAAAACGTAAAATTTCATGTTTTTACAATACAAAACTAGAAGAAGAATTACAATGAATCAAAAATATAGTATTTGCTTGAATACCTACTAATCTATGCGTTAGAATGTTTGCAGAAGAAGCCTACGATAGAGAATTCAATCTCGCACTTATCGAAGACATTTGCCAAAGTTACAACGACAAATTACAGGATTTCACACTTGATGATTTAAATGAATCCAGACCAGACCTAGATATCGTAAGATTAGACAAATTTCTATGATAAAAATCCGATTTTTTACCAAATTATTATAAATAAAAATGCAATGAGCAAAACTCGTTAGTGAACTAATCCAAGAACATGAACCTCAACGCATATTAGACCTCAAAGCTAGAAAATGATATTTCAGCATTTTAGCCGCTAGTTATTGAGCAAAAGTTGACGTACTCGATGATATAGACAATGCAGAATTCCCAGATTATCTCAAAGATCATCCAAATATCACATATTATAAATGAAAAATTGAGAACTTTCAATTCAAAGAAAAATATGACTTCATTATAGCCAAACATGTCGTTATGTATTATCCCAAAGAATATATACTAGAAAAACTAATGACAGACATATATAATCATCTAAATAGGAATGGAATCTGCTTTATTACATACCATCTTCCAGATTCATATACAATGATTAATAATGAATGATTATACCAATATGAACTTGATGACTTCAAATGACTAAAATGAAAATTTGTACTAAAAGACTTTTGAAACTATACCAACCCTGTTTCCTGAGAGATTAATAAAGAACATCACGTAGAATACGTGGTTCTCATCAGACAATAAAACAATTTACACCAACTCCAGATAATAATGCTAATTGATATAGTAGATCAATACGACTCTGAAAAAAAACAATACCTAAAAGAACTTCGAACGAAGATAATTTTACAATTATCTACACAACAAGATCATAAAAAAATCGTAGCATTTTTATCAAAAGCTTGAATCATTAACATTGAAGATAGTGAAAAAAAAGTATATATTGGATTTTCCAATGATTTCATGCTTTCCAATGCCAAAAAAAATTTTAATAAAAGTCTGAAAGACGCTATACAAACAGTTTATAACCCACAATATAATATTGAATATATCGTTTATCCCCCATTTTCAACAAGTAGTGACTTATTAATAGACTTGTGAGACTTACTAAATATCAAAGCAACCGAAAAAAAGATTCCGGATCCGATATGAGAATCCCTAAAAGATAAACTATACAATTATTTTGGAATACTTTTAGATCCATCATTCAGATTTGATAATTTTATCGCATGATCAAATAATCAATTTGCTTTTTCTGCTGCAAAAGCTGTTGCTGAAACTCCTTGAACTGCCTATAATCCCCTATTCATATATGGAAATGTTGGACTAGGTAAGACGCACCTCATGCAAGCTATTTGAAACGAAATCAATTCCAATTATCCAGATAAAGTTATTATCTACCTCCCTGCTACAAAGTTAATTGACGAAATAATCTTAGCAATACAAAAAAAGAATTTAAGCTCACTTATGAGAAAATTTGATGACGTTGACGCTTTGCTAATCGATGATATCCAATTTTTAGCATGAAAAGATAAAACTCAAGAAATTTTTCACAACATTTTCAATGATTTTCATTCAAAGAAAAAACAAATAATCTTTTCTTCAGACCGTCCACCAAGGGAACTTACTGAAATAGAACCAAGATTAAAAACTAGATTTGCTATATGATTGGTTGCTGATATCAAAGCACCAGACTATGAAACAAGAATCGCTATCCTTCAATCAAAACTCGAGATTAAACAAGAATCTATAGATTCTGAATTATTATGAATTATTGCTCAAAACATCACTTCAAATGTTCGTGAATTAGAATGAGCTTTGAATTTCTTATTAACTAGAAAAGCTTTCAGCTGAAACGAAATAACTGAAAATGATGTCTATGCTTGCTTAGAAACTCTAGGATATAATCCCACAAAACCTATGGAATGAAACACTAATAACTTAAATTCGAAATCCCAAAGAAATTTTGACACAATCGTCGAAATGGTTGCAAATTATTATTCAATTTCTGTTGCTGAATTAAAATCTGATTCAAGGAAAAAGGAAATCACAACAGCCAGACAAATTCTCATGCTCATAGCAAAAAAGCATTTCAGACGGACACAACAAAAAATCTGAATGTACTTTTGATGAAAAAATCACGCCACAGTAATTTATGCAATTTGAAATATAGAAAAAAAGTTGAAATCCGATGAAGATATTCAGCAAGATTACCAAATTTTCACAGAGCGAGTTAACCAATAGCTCTAAAATTTATCCCTATCTTTTTGGAGTATCAGAATTGTTTTGAATTAATTTCCAAAACTCTCATTGTGTAGATGTATTTCAATCAACATTTCAATGTTTATTTCATAATCCAGATTTTTTAATTTTTTCAGAAAATTGGATTATATCCGCATGCATCTGATCGCCTTGATATGTTACTATTCCCTTTTCTTGATCAACTCTGTCATCTGAATAACAAGCTATCCAAGCTGGACATTTTGCAAATGAAGGATTCGCATAAAAATAATCATGATATGTCGAAGCATTAGCATAAATACCTGGAGTTACTCAAGTTTTTTTCTCAAAAAGTTTTAACCATTTCAAAACAGCTTCCCCATACCTCTTTCATTGGGCAGTATTGGCCCTTATAACTGATTCATTACGAGAAAACTCAAAATCTAACATTGGCACAAGATCAACTAATCAATCTCCATCCTCATTTATAACATTATAAATCTGAATAAATTCATTTACCTGATTCTCTATTCATTCATCTGTAATTCCAGCCTCACTCTTATCAAAATAGGCATAAGTTCAGACAGCCATATCCTTACCTAGCTTATCTTTATGTTCTTTAATTTTTTGATAATGTTCTCTAGCTTTAGGATCTTCAGCTTTTTCTTTTCTTCATAGAATATAAATAAATTTAGGTCTTCTCTTATCTTCATTATCACTATTATCCAAAGATTCCGACCAATCTGTAAAAATATCTACATCATTCTGATTAAAACGAGAAATATCTAATCCAAAAACTTTAGAATCTTCTCACAAAAATTCAGTCATAGTTCACTCATCAGATGATAATAGATGCTTAAAATCAATCTTCTGTCATCAAATAAACAATCATCAAGCGACACCTAACGCTCATAAAGTTCTAAGCATTTTATCAGACAGAAATCAAAGAAACTTTCACGGTTTATTTTTCTTTATTGCTTTTCAGATATATTTATCTCCCGCTTTTAAAGCATCATATCACAGCACAAAAACTCCCCACAATCAATTAGCAACAGATTTTACAACCAAATAAACTCATTTTCCTATACCTTTTCAAGCATCTACAACATTTAAAGCTGAATCTTTAACAGTACGTGGTGATTTTTTTAACATTTGTATAATCGTATAACATATAAACATATACTAAGTATATAAATAAATACAAAAATGTCAAGATAAAAAATAAACGACTCATTGATAATTATAAATATAAACAACAAAAAAATACCACAATTAATACAAATCATGGTATTTTTTAAGCAAAAAGTTATATGGAAACACTACATATTCTTAATAATTTTTTTCACGACACCCACTACTTTAGTCTCATCAAAAGGATCTATCTCAACATTATCAAAAAATCTGTTCACTGATTCTAAAAACACTCACTCATCCGTTTTAATAATTTTTTTGAGCTTAGGCAATTGATTATGAACCACAAACACATAATCATTTGGATCATAACTCTCCTGCTGATGAATTAAAACTAAGTCTCAATCTTGAATCTTTGGTTCCATTGAATTTCACTTTGCACGAACAAAAAAACAATTCTCTAAATCATGCATACCAATAAACGCCATGGTCACAGGGATACGTTCCTGCGTATACTCATTTATCACAGCTTTTCACTGATTACCACACTGAGCAAATCCAAAAATAGGTAACTGAACTATATCCGTATATTTATCAGTGATAGATTCACGTACCAGACGATAACCTTTTTCATCTTTTACAAAATATCACTTTAAAACCAACTGATTCAGCTTATTCAAAACCGTCTGTGGATGCTTAACTCCAATTTCTGCTGCAATCTCTCTAAGAGTAAGTCACTCCCCACTCGTATTCTTTTTGAAGAATAAAATTAAAGCTTTCTGCACATCATCTAGTTCATGTTTCATCAGTATATAATTAATGAATAAAAAAGAATCTGACACATATTCACATTTTCTTTATAAGAATCTCTTTGACAATGTCAAATCTTTTTTTGATAAAAAATCAGATTTTTTTGACATTTTCTAAAACGCAGTCTGGAACTGGTGAAAAATCTCTTGAAATTTTAAAATTTTTTATTACGATGATTGCGTTATGATTTTTTACCCCTTATACAAACAAACATGACAACGAAAGATTCAGCTGAACTCAAAAATGCCCTAGCAAGCATTGAAAAACAATTCGGAAAATGAGCCGTAATCAAAATGTGAGATCATTCCACATTCGGATTAGTAAACACTTTCCACAGTGGATCATATATCTTAGACCTAATATTATGATGAGGTTATCCAGAATGACGTGTAGTAGAAATCTACTGACCAGAATCCAGTTGAAAAACTACAATCGCATTACACGCCATAGCAGAAATCCAAAAACGTGGAGAAGTAGCAGCATTCATTGACGCAGAACATGCACTTGATCCACATTATGCCAAAAAACTCTGAGTAAATATCGATGATTTACTACTTGCCCAGCCTGATTACGGAGAGCAAGCTCTACAAATCGCAGAAGAACTTGCAAAATCATGATCAGTTAAATTAATCGTTGTAGATTCAGTAGCAGCTCTCGTCCCAAAAGCTGAAGTAGAATGAGATATGGGAGATACCTACATGTGACTACAAGCCAGAATGATGTCTCAATGACTTAGAAAACTGACTTCAGTTCTAGCTAAAACGTGAACTACATGTATCTTCATCAACCAAATCAGAATGAAAATCGGTGTAATGTTCGGAAATCCAGAAACTACTACATGATGAAATGCTCTCAAATTCTTCGCATCTCAAAGAATTGAAATCAGAAAATGAGATAAAATTACAGAAGACAAAGAACAAATCTGATATTATGCAAAAGTTAAAGTTGCTAAAAACAAAATTGCAGCTCCATTCAAAACAGCAGAACTTCCAGTTAAATGGAATATGTGATATGACAAAATTAGTGATATTATCGAAGCATCTGTATTATTAAAAACTATCACAAAAAGTTGAGCATTCTATACATTATGAAATCAAAAATTTCAATGAAAAGAAAAACTATCTCAATATTTACAGTGAGATGCTAAAGCTCTAGCCGAATTACAAAAAAAGATTGAATCAGCTATCAAGGATATGAGAATGTGAAAACAAGTTCTCGATGACGAAACATTTGAACACTTAGATGAAGTAATCGAAGATATCGCTGGAGTAGAAGACGAAGAAAAATAATCATATTAAAATAAAAATTAACATTAAAAAAGATGATTTCTATAGAGATCATCTCTTTTTTTTTAATCACTAACTATTCACCTCACAATTAGTTTGATTATATCCTACATTATATATAATATTTCATTCACTATCATATATATCTATTGGATCTTTTTTAATATTAACCCTATATTCATAGTCTTCCCACTTACCTTCTTCCCCACATATCATCTTAACTGACTTACAAATATCAGTTTCTTCAACTCCATATATTATAGAACCATATTCACGTTTTTCATTACTCCACGGAAGTACACAACCACTCCAACATCATGTTTTTGTTTTCAACGAAGGTGCTCACTCCACATAATCATAACCTCTATCACATTTATAGGTACACTCATTTGAAGTTGTAAAATATACATAATCTTTAGATTCAGGATACCAATTATTATTATAATTACCAGAAGCAATCTGTTTAAAACCTGTTATTAATTTTACTGCATTTTGTGGTAAACTTGAATCTAAACAAGTACCAGTTCTAGTTCACGGCACACAACTACATTTTTTTGTCTTACTACTTCCTACCAAACATGCATCTCCATCAAGAGTATAATTTGGATAACAATCTCATCTGTAATAGGGATGAGATTTACATGTACTTGCTTCATAATCAATACAAGGTTGTCCATTTGTTCTCCAATTATCAATTCTAGTCGTATTAAAAACATAAACACTCGTATCACATGATTTTTTCTCTAAATTATTACAAGATTGATATATATAATTAATATTTCAATCATCATATTTTTCGACATCAGCACCACTACCACCAATCTTTATCCAATCCCCATCGACACACTTTAGAACAGCCATTATATTATTACATGAAGCATTATTATCACATTGATATCAAGATTGACTATATCATGTTATTATAGCACCATGACCAGTAAAACTTAAATCCCAAGGAACTTTACAATCTTCCATACACTTATCTCATGTTTGATCATAACTATAATGCTCTGCACACTTATACACACAAGGATTTTCTCAATTATCTATTGAAGGACATACCTCCATTCAAGTTAAAATTTTAGTTTCAAATACAACATTCTTATAATCACCTATAGAAGCACACTGACTATAACGCCCAGTACCATTACTTTCCATCTTCAAATAATCAGCACCAGTACAATATCAGTCTTTATCTTGAGGATCTTCCAATTCATCATCACCAGTTCAAAGCCTTCTTAATACATTATTACTATAACCCTGCAAAGAGCCATTTCGTAATCAGATTAATCAATTACAATTACTAGTACAATTCGGTAAACTTCAAAAACTTACAGCCCCATTTGATACTACTCATGTCGATGCATTACCGTTAATTCACAGTCACTTCTGCACATTAATATAAAATGCATTACTTGCCTTTGGAGTAAATCCACCATTATCATTAGAAAATGCAAAAATATTACTATAACTTGCAGTTACTTTATATCACGCAACTATAACATTACTTGTATCACTTCAACTAATTGTATTTCTTTCTCATCACAATATGAATGAATCTTTTCCATAAACTTTATTATTTTTTCATCACAAAATCACTGCATTATCTCAATTTACCATATTACCACTTCCTCAAATTATAACATTAGGGACACTCGAAGAAGTAGATGTTACTTTATTTTCTTTTCATCACATAATTGTAACATTATCATTATCTCTATTTACCACCAAGTTATATCATCAAATAATAGTAACATTATCTCATGAAATTTTCAAATTATCTCATCATAATAAATTAACAAATTTTCCAGACATATAAACTCAAATATATTCATTATTACTATTATATCACTTTTTAATTACAATCGGAATCGGAGTTACATACAATTTATCTATACCTCAACGATCATCCACACTCATTGTACTTTCTATATTAGACAGATTTGCTTCTCTCACAAAATCTAATTTATATAACACCTCTTTTTTTTCATCCAATCACGGATAAGTTACTTCACGACTTGCTGTATTATCAGCATCTACAAAAGACATAGAAAATAGAATTAATCCCAATGCTCAAAAACAAAACAAACAACTCAAAATTATCAAGAACTTCGAAAAATATCATAGTTCTCAATTATTTGTCTTAGATATTAAAGATTTTACTTTTCGTTTTTGTTCCATTTAACTATAATGGCAGAATAAAATTAGATATACTAATTATACTCTAATCACCAAATTTTGTCAAATTTTTAAGGACTTTTTTAGTCAAATGAAATATTGAAAATATTATACTATATTTTCTTCACCATATACGTTCATTTTAATTCGAATCAAAGACTCTTATAATATTCTCTCACTCATACTCATGAAATTACTGAAAGCTGATGATAACCAAAAGATTTGGAAATATTTTCTGCAAATGATAATAATCTCTTTCCTAATCATGTATGCTGAGTTCAGTAATTTGATTTATCTCAAATCTTTTGAAGTTCTCCATAGACATGAAGTTCCCTAATAATTGCTGTTCATTCTTCCAGTCAATCAATTCAAACTACGTCAGCATCATTGGGTAATAACAAACGAGTAAATCCATACAAATATCCCAATTCATCTTCAAATGAAATAAAGCATTCCTGCCCTACTGAAGATTTATACCAACGCAAAACTAAATTCAATGAATCTGATTTCTTTTTTTCTATTCTATTTCTAACCTCTCTAGATCTAGTATCTAAACACACAAAATTACGAAAAGATTTTAAATCCGGCTGCGTTCAGATTATTTCTACCTCAATTTGTCATTTCGAGGCATCGCCGAGAAATCCACTTTGCATCACATCTATGGATTTCTCACTTTCGTTCGAAATGATTTGTTTCAAAAAATACTCATCCTCACTCTCATACAATTCATAATCTCAATACAAACGTGAATAGAATTTCTCCACATCTATACTACCCTTTCAATGAAATAAATCCTTCATCTCCTTCAATAACGATTCATGTGCCATCTGAGAAAGATTTGTAATATTAGATCCAGCAACGATTTCAGTCGCAGGGATATCACGAATCAATCTCTTTATCCTAGTATAAGGCGGAATTATATTCAAAAAAGTTTCACGAATTTCAGACAAAATCTGCTCTGTAGTGATTGGAATGTATTTTCATTCTTTATATAAGTTATATAGCTCCGTATTTGGAATAACTGACGTCGGATAAAATTTTATTTCATCAGGTTGGAATGATGAATCAGAATAAACATCCTCAAAACTCTGAATATCTTTTTCAAAATCTGAACCATAAAGTCATGGCATCAAATGAATCGAGATTTTCAATCCATACTGACGCATAATATATATAGCATCTTTTATTTTCTGAACATCATGTCCCCTTTTATTCAATTTCAAGACTTCATCATCAGTAGACTGAATTCACATCTCTACTCTTGTCACTCCCAATTCACGCCAAAATTTACAATTTTCATGACTAACTAAATCTGGACGAGTCTCTATTGTCAATCAGATTATTCTATTTTTTGCTGTTTCATTACGTTTTATTGCTTCTTCCAGACTATCTGAATATCTAATTTCATCCAAATTCTGAATTTCAAAATGATATCTAGACCCGTCATTACCACCATCTCCAAAATTCTGTTTAATCTTCAAATCAGAAAAAGTATTACATGCATCGTAAAGCTGTTTAACAAAATCTATCTTATAATCTCTAGGATAAGCATCCCATGATCATCCTAGAATTATCATTTCAATTTTATCAGTCTGATGCCCTGTTGTTGTTAATGATTGTAAACGATTGTAAGTCTGTTTCAATGGATCAAACTGATTCAACCATGCACGCATCGCTCCAGGTTCAGATTTTATGTAGCTTTTTGGCATTCATGGATCATTAGGACAAAATATACATTGTCCAGGACATGGCCACGGCTTAGTCAGAACTTGAACAGGCACAATTCACGATAATGAACGAATTGCTCTTTTACGAAGCAAGGTTTCAAAAGTCTGATTTTTCTCTAATTTTCACTCTTTCACTGCAACAAAGTACGACTGCAATATCTGCGATTTAGATGGTAAATCTTTCATTTTTTTCTCTTTTGCAAAAGCACGCTGCATATCTTTGATTTCATCTGCAGTTATATCTGGAATTTTATCATATATAGCTTTTACAAGTGGAAAAAAATCCATCAATTAATAACAAAATAAACAAGAACCATAATAGTGATTCTCCAATAAGTTTCAATGATTTATGATTACAAAGGCACAAAACAAAAAAACAAAATTTGTCTTGCTTTTTTATATCAGAAAAGCACACTATACGTTATGAAAATTTTTATTAAAATTCTACGAAAATGCTAGGGAAGTTAACTTTAATTCTAAGTTTCACACTCGCTACTTTCATAATAACAATAGCCTTATATCCATTATATATCAAATTACTCAAAAAATGGAAAGCTGGTAAAACCATACGTAATAATACAGCGACATGAGAAAAATCTGAAATTTTTGCTAAATTACACGAGCACAAAGCATGAACTCCTACAATGTGATGATGACTATTCATTCTTATGATGCTAATAATGATTGGAATATCATTCATATTACAAAAATGTGGAATAATCAACTATAGCCTATGGAACAGAGAAGAAACCTACATAATCCTATTCTGATTTTTCAGTATGTGATTAATCTGACTAATCGATGACATACTAAATATTCGTAATGTATGAAAAGTTAAAGGACTGAACATGAGAACTAAAATGTTTGGATTAATCCTTTTTTCTGCATGGATTTCTTATTGGTTTTACCACGTACTATGAATAGATTATATAAATCTTTCTCCTCTATTCTGAATTGTTCATTTATGATGGTGATTTCCTATACTTACATTTATCGCCACAATATTCATTGTTAATGCAGTAAATATCACAGACTGACTTGATTGATTAGCTGGATGATTAAACATTTTTGTACTATTAACATTTGCCGTTGCATTATTCATTTCACAAAGATATTTAGCTACTACTGTGTTATGAATATGCGTAGCAACATTAGTTGCCTTCATGTTCTTTAATATAAATCCTGCAAAAATTTTTATGGGAGATAGTTGAGCATTTGCTTTATGATGAATAATCGCTGCTACTTCCTACTTATTAAATATGAGTATCTGAATTTTTATACCTGCATTTATCGTATTCATAATATTCTCGATTGATTTGTGCACAAGTGGATTACAAATGTTTTGGAAAAAAGTCTTTCATCATAAATTATTTCCAATAGCTCCATTCCACCATTATCTGGAATATAGATGAGTTAAAGAATATACTATCGTAATGTACATGCGATTAATTCAAACTATATTAACCGTAGTTGCCATCATAACACTATTCCGACAATATATGTAATTATAATAAAAATAACACAAGAAAAGACAAAACAAAAAAAATAAACTAAAAAATTTGACTTTTATCCATGTCTTTTCTACCAAACCATGAAAATTTTAACATCTCGATGGTGAAATATTAAATCAAAACCTACAAATTACCGAATTGCCTTGCTTTGTAAAATATTTGTAATTGGACTACTTCTCCAATTTTTCCTACAAACATTCATAACATTCAAACTTGGTCGAGATGGAAAATTCTGGACGCTATTCCGAATGTGGAAAGAATTTATATTATTAGTATTCGTTATAATTTTACTACGATATATTTTATCACACACCAAAGAATGGGTAAATAAAATAAAAAATAAAGAAAACTCTGAACATATTACACGAAAAATTATACGAAAAAGTGCAAAATCCGAATTTATAATCCAATTTATTTTAATTTTCCTAACTACTTTAGCAATATTCTTTCTTCTAGCCATTTGAATTCAACATGTCGGATTATGAGCTTTCTTCCTAAGTTTCAAATACGATATGCTATGATTTTTCATATTCTGAATCTGAGTTTGTCTAGCTTTATTATTTTTTAATGAAAAAGATAAAAATATTCTGAAATTATACGAAAATTTAATACTTTGTTGTATTCGATGATGATTACTCTGGCGATTTGCTGTTCGATTAATGCCAAATGCTCTCAAACTTTTTGGATACAATCCCCAAATTTATGAATGAACCGTATGACAAAATCCACCTGCAGCATATTACACATTAATCAATAAATGACACGTAAGAAACCAATTTCTATTTGAAAGACCTACAAGTTTCGGATTCTGGTTAATTGCATTTTTCCCTGTATTTGTACTTGGATATCTAAGAAAGAAAAAACGAAATGAACAAATTCTACCAATATTATTTTTCTGACTTCTTATTCTTTCCACTCGATCCCGTGCATGAATGGTCGTACGAGCCTTAGAAGCTATAATTCTTTTCTTTATAATATACCGAAAAAGTGTTAAAAAACATTTCACACGATTATGTATATTCTTTGCCATATGTTTATGATGCCTAGCATATTTATGAAGATGAATCATGGTAAGAGAACACTCAAATACCGGGCATTTAGTACTAATGCAAGCATGATTTAATCTTGCAAAAAATAATCTAGCACTTTGACGATGAGCATGATATGCATGACCAGCTTCCCATCAATTATGTTTTACAGATGAACCAGTAGACGTATATGCAGACATTAAATCCATAAACTTGAATAACCCACGCTGTCAAACAATTAGAGAAATCAACTTAGAATACCAAATTTCCACATACTGATTTAATCCTGAAAACCAATACTTACAAATCTTCATAGAATACGGTTTTATTGGGACTATTTTCCGAATACTATTGTGTATAATGATAATACGATACACTCGGATAAACATAAAAAATTACAATAAAAAAGTAAAATCTCCATACCAAGAATATTTATATTATTGCTTAATCTGATTTGAAATCTGATTTATTTGACTATGTATCGAATGATTGGTACTTCATTCATTAGTTGATAGAATGATTGTTTATCCTTTCTTCCTATTGTATGGTATCACTTTATGACTACGAGAAAAAGAAAAGAATAAAACATATATCCCTCCAATACCTCCTCAAAAAAAGAAGAAAAAATCTAAATCTAAACGCAAAAAATAATTCATATTCAAAGAATATCATACCAATTTATTTTTATTGCAATAAATAGAGTTTTTATTATATTTAATAAGCTGTGATAATATTTACCAAAAATATACATAAAAAACATAATTTACATTCAAAAATAATAAATGAAAAAATCTCTTTTAAAAGTATTTATCATATTGATAGCCATTACTTTCATCATTTCATGACTAAATATCGATTTAAATAAAAATAAGAATCAAACTAATATTAATGCTATTTGATCTTGAGAAACAAAACATACAGACAACATCCTAAGAAAAGATGAAAAATCACTAAACTCACGATTAAGTCTTTATAATAGCGGATTATTTAAAAAAGTTGAAATTGTTGATTGAGTAAACCTAAAATGATACATATTAAGTGGAAGTGAAAAGAAAAACACATTATTCCCATTGTGATGAACGCAAATTATAGATAACTATTATCTAATCACTACAAAAAAACCTGAAGATACTAGCATAATAGAATTATGATTGAGCCTAACAGGAAACACAATAATCAAAACAATTTACAATGAAGAAAGTGTTTTTATCAGCTTTTTAAAAGAATTTTGATGAATTCTACTATTTTTCTTAGTATTCATAATAGGATTCCGTTTAATGATGGGAAAATGAAATTGAGCATGATGACTAATGGATATAAAAGTCTGAAAAAAATCTACAAAAGAAACTAGCAAAACTAGGTTTACTGACGTTGCATGAATGGAAGAAGTAAAAAATGAATTAATGGAGGTTGTAGATTATCTAAAAAATCCTGAAAAATACCGTAAAGTTTGAGCTAGACATCCAAAGTGAATTTTACTTTACGGAGAACCTGGTTCATGAAAAACTTTACTTGCACGTGCCGTTGCTTGAGAAGCAAATGTAGCATTTTTCAGTGCATCTGGATCTGAATTCATGGAAATGCTTGTATGAATGTGAGCTGCAAAGGTTAGAACATTATTTAAGCAAGCTAAAGATGCTGGTAAAGCCATAGTTTTTATCGATGAAATTGATGCAATCGGAAAGAAAAGATGAAACGGAACAACATGATGACATCAAGAACAGGAGCAGACATTGAATCAAATCTTGACTGAAATGGATGGATTTGATAATCAGACAAATATAATCGTAATGGCTGCTACGAATAGACCTGACATACTAGATCCTGCATTACTACGTGCTGGAAGATTTGATAGAAAAATTTACGTAACCTCCCCTACTGCCGAAGAAAGAACTGAAATATTCAACTATTATTTAAAGAAAAAGAAAATATCAAATAAAGTTAATTTAAAAAGTCTAGTTAAAAGAACAAGCGGTTTGGTTTGAGCTGATATCGAAAATATCGTGAATGAAGCAGCTCTTAGAATTGCAAAAGATTGAAGAACTGTATTAGAACCTGAGGATTTTGAATATGCTTTAGAAAAAGTAATTATGTGACCCGAAAAGAAATCAAAATGAATTCAAGAAAAAGAAAAAAGAATAATCGCTTTCCACGAATTAGGACATGCTTTATTAGCACATATTCAACCTGAAGCAGACGCTCCTGAAAAGATTTCAATCGTGAGAAGATGACATGCTCTTGGTCTAACTTGGATTACTCCTGCCGAAGATAGAAATCTTTATTCCAGAAATTATATTCTGGCGGAAGTTGCTGGATTACTATGATGACGTGCCTCTGAAGAAATTTTCTTTGGGAAAGATGAAGTTACGACTGGAGCCTCAAATGATTTCGAAAGAGCTAATAAAATTATCAGAGATATGATAACTAAATATGGAATGGATCCTGAAATAGGATTGGTAGTCTATCCTGATGACCAAAGCTCAGATTTCTCTTTCTTTAAACCTTATAGTGAAGAAACTGCTCAGAAAATTGATGAGAAAGTAAAAATGTATTTAGAATATGCTTATGACGTTGCCAGAAGCACAATTCTAAAACACAAAAAAACTATGGAAAAAATTGCTGAAATTTTAATAAAGAAAGAATATATTTCCGGTGAAGATTTCTCTATGATGGTAGAGAATCCTGATAAAATTGAAGAATTCAAAAATGCTGATGAAATCATAACTAAAGCAGAAGAAAAATCTGAAATAGAAGAAGTCATTGAAAAAGTTGAAGAAAAAATGAATGAAAAATGAGAGAAAAAAGCTGAACCAAAAAAGGTCGTTAAAAAGTCTACTTCTCGTAAAAAATCTTAATATTTTATCCATGAAATAAATATTCATGAAAAGCATACTTGCTCTAGATCGATATACAAATAAATATTTGAATATTAACAAAGTTTCTCCTGAAATTTTGGAAAATTTGAAGGTGTGAGATAAAATCGTTTATGAACAGCCCGATCCAAAAACTGGAGCCATGAAACTTTCAATCTGAACTATAATTTCGTGAGGAGTACAGTCTGGGGATAAAGATAAGAATTTCTTTTCTGCTGATTTCGTGAGAATGCTTGAGGGAAAGGAAGAAGAAGAATTTAATACTCAGCAAGAAATTGCGTTAAAGATATTTCCAACGTTTAAGAGAGAATTCCAAGAAGAATTTCCAAATTCTGTACCTATAACAGCAAGATTTCAGATTTTTTCTGATCAGCTTTATTTTTTCTTTTATTCAGAGGAAAGGTATGTATTCACAGAATTTGTAAAAAAATTCAGAGAAAAATTGTGAAAGAATATGTTCTTATTCCAGGTATGAGCCAGAGATATGATGAGAATGTCTCCATGAGCTGATGGAATGATGTGTAGCTCTGGACAATGTCTATGTTGTAAAACTTGTACAATGTTGCCTAATATAGAAATTGAAAGCGTAGTTATGCAAAATCTGGAATGAAGAGATATCGAAAGATTAAAATGAAAATGCTGAAAACTGAAATGCTGTCTGCTATATGAATTGGATTTGTATGTAAGTGAGAGTAAAAAATTTCCACGCAAAGGTTCTAAAATTGATATGGCAGGACTTCGTGAAAGAAGATCTGATGAAAGTGGAGATAATACCTGAATAGTTGCTTCTTATAATATCATCACTCAAGACGTGAATATTAAAACTAACGATGGATTTATTAGAATTCCTGTGGAAAAATTGAAAGGAAAAGTAAAAAAAGATGAAGACAATTAAACAACATGAAAAACTAAAGATATTGACTATCTTAAGGAGATTAGTATAATATACACAAGAAAGTAATCTTTAATCAGTTTAAAGTTTAAATGAGACAAATTTTAGTTCAAATTTGGGCTGCATTAACAGCCATCCTAGTTCTTGTCATTATTATACGAATAATAAAACGAATTTTATCAAAATTATGAATTTTATTATGAAAGATTTTTTCTGGTTTTAAAGAAAAAATTAAGAAAAAACAGATAAAGAAAGACCTAAAAGAGAAGAAAGAATCGATAATTAATCCAAACACTGAAGATTCTAATACAAATGAAGAATTCCAAGAAGTAATAGAAACTGCCATTGCAGAAAAGAACGAAGAAGAAAAAAATGGAGAAAATGCCGAAAACAATAAAACATGAGAAGAAAAGAAAACATCAAAAGATGAGAAATCTAAAGAATCAGCAAAAAATACAGACAATTCATCTCAAATATTCGATGAAAATACTCCATTAGAATCGCCAAATGAAAAAGTATTAGATGAAAAAGAAAAGAAACAAATAAGCAGAATCATATTAGAAGCTAATAGCCTAAAAGACTGATGAAAATACGAAGAATACGAGAAAAAAATTACTGAATGATTAGCTATAGACCCTACAAATTTAGAGCTAACTCAAATGCTAGCAGATTACTACTTTGTAACTTGAAGTTATAAAAAAGCATTAGCTTTACTCAAAAAAATAGTTGAACGATCTCCAGAAGATCATAAATCATTACGACAAATTTGAGAAATCTATTTTATCAATGGAGACAATTGAACTGCTGAATTATTAATTGATAAAGCTGTAAACCTAAAACCTGACAATCCAAAATATAATCTAAGTTTAGTAGAAATATATTATAATACTGACAGAATTATGGAGGCTATTTCTTGTATGGAAAAAGTAATAAAACTCAGACCTACAAATACAAATTATCTTTTCACTTTGGCAATGCTTTATGAAGAGATTGGAGATATAGCAAACGCTAAAAAGAATTATTATACAATTCTTGAATTCGAACCAAGTAATGACAAAGCAAAGAAAAAATTAAGGCAACTCTCTGACTAGAATCATTATTTCGTATTTTGTTCAACTTCATATATAACAATTACTCACATAGGTTCTCAATGATATGATATCAAGAATCTATGTTTTAGTATTCATGGATAATTTGGACGAGGATTAGTTATTTCAACAACTGAACAATCTTCAATAAAAATATCTGAAAGCTTTATTCAATTTACATCTCAGCGATTTGTTCTATCAATTTTCCCATCCTTTTTGAATGAATTCAGATATGACTCTTTCATTGAATATCTAAAATTATACTTTTTATACAACATATGAAGTGCAACATACATTATCTCAGCTGGTTGTATAATTTCAGATTTAATTGTATCAATAAACAATGGGAATTTGGATCATACTATTTTTTCCCTTTCCTGCGGATTATTTATCCAATCATTATATTCTTTATTTAACAACAATTTATTTTCTTTATCTCAATGTGTAATGTGCTTTGAAAACTCTCAATTAACCGAAAGAATTATAAAATTATTTTGTGGCATTCATCAGTTAATCCTTTTTATAAGATAAGATTCTATAACAGCTTCTTTTATTTTTTCACCTTTTGTGGAACAAGTAGTAAATTGCATAGGAATAATCTGATAAGATTGATTACGAGTTTTCTTAATAATAAATTCCATATCCGTCTTTTTTTCTGTATCATCTTTATATCCTGCTAATATAAGATATGAACTTTCTATTCAGATTTTTTCTCTTATTTGATTTTCTAATCTAATAGCTATTTCCGCAAAAATATTTTCACTTAATGCTCAAATATTCTTAATTTTTTGTAACCTCTCTCACAACAAATATTGATATGTCGAAGCTGTATATGCAACTATTTGCTGAAGATACATCAATACTTCTCTTGCAGGTCATTGAACCATTTCTTCAAGTTTTTTTCTTTCATTATCCAATGTATTTGGAATTAATGGATTTCATTGTCCTGAAATAGCAAAAGCAAAAAAGATATAGATATCCTTAATTTTCGAAATATCTTGTCATTCTATATAAATCTTGTCAATCATTGGTATAAATCCGTGAGTTGCACAAAAACTTATAAAACTATTCAAATTATCTATAGTGATTCATAGTCCATATTTACATTTAAACTGCGTTACAAGTCTTTTTTCTCATCATAATTTTCTAGAATAACTTATGATATCTCAAACAATAGCTCTCTTTACAAAAAGATCTGATTTTTCTTCAAGAATATCCTTAATATCATCATATTCAGTTTTTGGCTCTTGTTCCTCAATCTCCACTCAAATATTTTCATCACCATATTCATTTTTTAGTTTCTGTTTCTCAATCTCCACTCAGGAAATATTTTCATCATCATATCTTTCAAGTGCCCTACCAATTTTCTTAGAAATATTATAAGCTTGAGTTTTCAAAAACTTCTTTCAATCACTACCTTCATATTTATTTGGGGACTTTTTCATCAGATGAAAAAATAAAGTCTAAATTGTCATCTACAATATAATTATTATTTAAGTTAAGTCAAGTCGTTAATATGTAATTATGTGTGTAGTCAATCTAACTATAACTTACAATTTGCAATTTTATAATTAAATTATAAATTAAAATTAGATTTTTATTCTTTTACCAAATAACAAATGGCTATATCACTCGTTTATATGGTTGCATGAATGTCTTCACGTTTTGGATGAAGGATTAAACAATTTGCAAAAGTCTGACCAAACGATACGACTTTGATAGAATATTCGCTAAGTCAGGCTTTACCTGCATGATTTGATCAAATAGTTTTCATAGTATGAAATATGACTGAGTGACCTTTCAAAGAAATGTTCGGAGATGAATATAAATGAGTGCCTGTAAAATACGCAAAACAGACTTTTGACCCAGAAAATCGTGATAGACCTTGGGGAACTGTAGATGCAGTTTGTAGTGCTTTGGACTGTATTGACTGACCTTTTGTTGTTTGTAATGGAGACGATATTTATGGAAAAAATTCTTTCAAAATTCTATATGACCATTTAAAGAATGATCCGGATGAACTTTGTACTTTAGGTTATATTCTCTGAAATGTAATTCCTGAAGTTTGAAGTACTAATAGATGAATTTTTACGGTAGAAGACTGATATGTGGAGAATATCAACGAAACGATTTGAATTGAAAAAAATAAGTTATGAGAATTCTGATTAACTTTGGATGATTTGTGTAGTATGAATATTTTTGGACTGAATAGAGAGACTTTGGAAAGTCTAAACGAAATTCTGACTAATTTCAAAAAAGAGCATGAATGAGATAAAAGAGTTGAATGCTATTTACCTGTAGAATTGACTAATATTATCAAAAATAATTGAGTGAAAATGAGAATTTATTCTACTCCTGACCAATGGTTTGGAGTAACTAATCCAGATGATGAAGCTATAGTAAAAAAGCAAATTGAAGAGTATGAGAAATTGTAGTTTATTTTCTGTTTTTAAATAATCATTTTATTTTAGACCAAATTCGTAAATCAAATTTTCAAGTAAAAATATATCTTAAAGCTCATATGATAACATCAAATATAATCGTTCATATAAGAATTCCTAAAGAATAAACTAATAACCAAACTCAACGTCGAGCCCATGATTCTCGTCTCATATCATAAACCATACAACATACTGTAATGAGTATAGCAATTACATAAAGAACATTTAATAATCTCATATATCGGTGGGACTTCATTGTTTATTATTACAAAAAATAAATTAATTTTCTTATATATTATAAATATTGGAAAACAAGGGGAACTGTATTATTCATCCATAAAAACATCCTCAATCTTAGCTCAAAAGACTTTTGAAATATCAAAAGCTAGTTTTAGAGATGGATTATATTTTCACATTTCCAAAAAAACTATAGTTTCTCTCCTAACTCAGACTTTATTAGCCAATTCTTGCTGAGTGAGATTATGTTTTGCTCTTAATTCTTTAATTCTATTCTTCATGCTAATTATTTAATATTAAAGTCATGTTTTTCCTGGATGGCGAAGATAATATGCATAAGATCATCGCACAATGAACAACATAAAATATGTAGAATATAATAAAACATCTGATGATTTAACTCAATCCAAAAAGTTAAAAAATGCATTGGCTACAAAAACTACTCATAAAGTTAAAATATAAATCTGAGCAGTTAAAGCTAATGCTGTATATCATGCTTTTTTTGTCATTTCATCTTTTTGTTTTTTACCATTTGTAGTAAGCAATGTTCAAAGCATCCAGCACCCAGCAAAACATGTTGCAAAGCTAGCTACAAATGTCTCTCATTTAGAGAAAAGTGCAAGAGATATTCATCACATCAATAAACATCCAGATAGAATTAAGTTTCTGATTTTTTTAGATTTAGTCATTTTTTATGATTTAATGTTAAAAATATATAACAAAATGTTATATATACATAACATATCAAAATTCAAGGGATTTTAAAAACTTATTTCACAGACTTTTTAGCATAAGGACAAGTAGCTGAAACTTGGTATCATTTTGCAGTTAAGTAAGTTATTGCCTTTTCTACTAATTCACTACCAATCCCCTGCCCTCTGAGTGAATCATCCACAAACGTATGAGAAATATTGTATGTCTTCTCATCTACTTTCTCAAAATCAATCTCCGCCAGAATCTTTCAGTTCTCGTCTGGTAAATAAATTCTATTTTCTTCTATAATATAGTTTCTATTCATTAGAAATAATGAAAAATAAATCTGATTAACTATCAGCTTTCATTCTACTGAAAGTATATCATCATACGAACGTGAATATAATCATTAAGACTAGCAAAACTCCAGCTGTCATTCACATTCAGAAGAATGAATTTCAAGTGAGAGCTCGCCTCATTCCATCTACTCAATATGCTAATGGGTCAAATCTTGCCACTCGCTGTAACCAAGTGGCAGCTGTATCGAGTGGATACATCGCTCATGAAAGCATCATTAAAGGCATGATTAAGAAGTTATTTATCAATTGAAATCACTGAAAATCTGGGATTAATGACGCGATAATAATTCATAACGCTGCGAATAAGATTGAGACTCAAATCATGAATAGGATTGCGACGATTAGTCATCATATTCCTGGAAAATCAATTCATCCGAATAGTAGCATGATAACGAGTAGCATTAATCATTGCAGGAATCATGTAGTCGCTCATCAGAGAGTTCTTCCTATCATTATGTAGATTCTCCTATTTGGAGAAACTAAATATTCTTTTATAAATCAGAATTCTTTATCTCGGATAATATCGATTCATGAGGAAAGCGACCCCATCATGGTATTGATTGCAATAATCCCAGCTGCTAAGAATCACATGTAATTCTCCTGCCCTGCCGCTTCAAAGATTCCTGAGAATCATGCAGACAAAGCAAAAAGCATAATTAAAGGCTGACAGATTGTTCAGATTAATCTAGCTTTTTGTCTAAAAAATCTTTTTACCTGTCTCCATCGTAGAATGTATATTACTCTTAGATTTTTCATATTTTTATAATATTATAATAAATTAAGATTAATTGCTAATTGTTTACAATCCTTGTAAGGATTTGAATCTACACCATAACGCAGTCAAATATCATCCAATCTTTCCTTTACAGTAACTTGTTTTCAATCCTGAAGGACTTGTAAATCAGCGGTATTTAATAAATCCAATTCTTCTGAATGATATTTACAATCCACACATCAATGATAATAAACTTCTTGCCAATATTTATAATCTGACCTTTTCAATATTTCTCATCACCTTTCAGCGTGATCCGCCATATATCCAAATTGTTTACCTATATCGTGTAAATATCAGAGTATAAACATATCATTTGCGTAATCTTGATTTCATGTTTTTTCTAATGCTATTTTTTGCATAACTTTTCATACTGTGATTGAATGATTATTCATTGTTGTAACATTATATATATTTATTTAAATTAAATTGTATCTCTTCGCCAAAGTTTCGTAATTTTTATAAGGAGCTGAATCAAATCCACAGTTATTTCAAATTTCTTCTAATCTTTCTTGGACAGAGACATGTCTTCAATCTAATAAAACTTGTAAATCTGCGATATCTAGCAAATCTAATTCTGGAGAAGAATACTCAACAACAGCAAATCCGTGATAATAAACTTCTTGCCAATATTTATAATCTGACCTTTTCAAAATTTCTCATCACCTTTCAGCGTGATCCGCCATATATCCAAATTGTTTACCTATATCGTGTAAATATCAGAGTATAAACATATCATTTGCATAATCTTGATTTCATGTTTTTTCTAATGCCATTTTTTGCATTACTTTTCATACTGTGATTGAATGGTCGTTCATGTATAGATAGTCATAAAAGTAAAATTAACCTCTTCTCTTTGCCTGGACTCTGGCTCTAATTCATTCACTTTCTGAAACTAATTCTTCACGAATATCTCTTCATGTGAGCTCTAGGAATACATCGTCCAAAGTTTTCTTTTTAGTCTGTTTTTTAAGTTCATCTATAGTTCAAATCGCTTGAATCTCTCCGTGGTCGATTATCGCGATTCTATCAGCAACTTTTTCTACTTCGTCCATATAGTGAGTAGTGATAAATATCGTCAGTCACTGTTCTTCATTTAATTTTTTGAGATAATCCCAAATATGAATTCTACTCTGTGGGTCCAGTCAAACTGTTGGCTCATCTAAGAATAGAATTTTTGGATGATGCAAAAGTCATCTCGCCACTTCCAATCTCCTTTTCATTCATCATGAATACTGTTTCACAACTTTATCTTTAAATTCTCGTAGTTCCACGAATTTCATCAAATGTTCTATTTCAGAATTAATTTGATTATTTTTAACTCAGTAAAGCATTGCGTGAAAGTACATATTCTCCCATCCAGTCAGCTCATCGTCCAGACTAGATTCTTGAAAAACTATTCAGAATGTATTTCTGACTGCATGTTGATTACTCAAGTCGTTTCAATCTACTTTCACATTTCATGAAGTTTTATCAATCATCGTAGTGAGAATTTTGATAGTTGTGGACTTCCCTGCTCCGTTTGGTCCAAGAAATCCAAAAATTTCTCACTTCTTCACGTCAAAAGTGATTCATTTCACAGCTTCAAAATCTCCATACTTTTTCTTCAGATTTTTTATTTCTATGATATTGTCCGATTTAGTTGGCATAATAATTTTGAAAAGATAAATTCAAATCTATTTTACGATAAAAAAATTGCCACTTTTTTCAAGCGACAATCCTCAATTATTATAGTTATTTACAATCTAATTCATAAGTTTTCAATTTTCATCATAATTCTTTTCTTCTACAAGCTCTCCATATTTAAAAGTAGCTTCTTGTAAGATTTTTCAATTTTCATAATATACTATGGCATTTCATTCTAATACTCAATTATTATAATTTCATCTTTCATATATATTTCAATTTTCATAATACTTAATAAATTCTCAGTTTGGTAATCAATTTGTAAAATATACCTCTTGTTCTTTTTGTCAATTTTCATAGAACGAAATTCGTTTACCGTTTTGTTCTCAATTTTTATAATAACCTACCGCTCTCGTTTGTCATCATTCATGATAGAAAATCCAAAGTCAATCTTTCTGTCAGTTTAAATAATTTCCCTTATATTCAAATTGTCAGTTTTCACTATATTGAAAATATTTTCAATTTTCTAATCAGTTAGTAAATTCACATTCTACTGCAATTTGTCAATTTTCGTAATAATCTGTTTGCATTCCTTCATTCCTTCAATTTTTGAAATATCTTTCTCGTTCCTTTTGTCAATTTTCATAGAATGATATTCGTTTACCATCTTGCTCTCAATCTATATAATTACCAATTCCTCTCATTTGTCATCCTTCATCATATCTAATCCAAAGTCAATTTTTTTGTCAATTTAAATAATGTCATTCATATTTAATTTGTCAATCTTCAAAATAAGCTATTTCTTCTCAGTTTTTTTTTCAATTTATATAATTTGTTTCTAATTCTATGTTTCAGTTTTTATAATAAAAATCCATTATTGTTTTTGCTTCTGATGTTTCTTTAGTTGTGATGGCTTTAAGCATAATCTGTCAATTTTCATAATAGGAATAACAATTTAATGTACTCCATTGTTCAGCTTTTGGATTCTTGATTAGATTTCCACTAATATCATAGCATTCAAATCCTACTTCTGGATCAATATCCAATCATTCATAATCACCCATCATTCCATGATATTCTTGAATTTCTTGCTCAGGTTCCACATTTACAACAACACCTTGATTGATTTCTCAATTTTTCATATTGAAGAATACAAATCATACAACAGCTATAATTAACACGGACGGAATTCAAATCCATAATAACTTCTTTTTCATTTTGTTTATAATTCTTAAATTAAAATTTATACACATATTATATATAAAATTTCTAAAAAGTCAAAAAAGTTGCCACATTTTTATGGCAACCTTTAATATATAATAATTATCTAATTTTACTTATATTTTTCCTTTAATTTAGCGATTTTTTCAGCTTTTTCTTTAGCTTTAGCAGCTTCTCGTTCTGCTCTAATTTCTTCCTTAGTCTTAACTACTTCTTTCACTTCTTCTTTTTCTTCCTCTTTCTTAGCAGCTTTTTCATCCACTTCAGCTACGATTTTTACTACTACTTCTCTTTTGAGATCATTGTAAGCGAAAGCTACTGGATAAGTTCCAACTTCATTCAACTTTTTCTTGAGTTTGAATAAGTGAGATTCAACTTCGATTCCGTAAACTTCCTTAATCTTTTCAGCGATATCGTTTTCATCAACTTTGGCATATAATGTGTTGTCTTTGTTTGCTTTTCTAGTAATTTCAATTCCACCATCTGCAGTGATTTTTGAGAACAAATCTTCAAGTGAAGCAGCTTTCTTTTCTCTGCTAGCTTTTGCAGCTTCCATTTTCTGAGCATAATTATTTTTTGCTTCTTTGTCTGCAAGAATTGCTATCTTATTTGGGAATAATACATTTCTAGCGAAAATAGGTTTAACTCTAACAATTTCATATTTTTCTCCCAAATGTTTGTCATTTTGGAGCATAATAACTTCAATTGTTCTGTTTGCTGATAATCTTTTTGCCATCTCTGAGCACTAAAAAATAAAATAATTGTCAGTTTTGAGATATAATGATTCTTTGAAAAAATGCAACGGTTTTTTTGCAAAAATAAAAATTTTGACTATAATTAACATGTCAGAAATTTTACTATACTTTGTAAAAACTTATGGTGGATACAGAAAAAACTGAAAATTTAAACAAAAAAGAACAGGAAGAACAAGCCATCGTTATGAAATATCTTTCTTTATTTAACGAGTTGGATAAATATTTTGATACATTAGTAGAAACTGATAGATTTATGCCATACAACGATAAACTTAAATGAATTAGTGAATGAAAATTCCCTATTTCTTGGTTTGTAAGACTACATTTAAGTGAATTGAAATATTTTTGAGAACTTAGAAATCATATTGCACACGGTTTGAAAGTGGATGAATATCTTTATGCTATTCCAACTGAACGTGCGATTGCTAAGCTTTCAGAATTTATTGAAAAGATTGTAGAACCTCCTTTGTGTATTGATTATTTCAGAAAAGAAGTTTACTGCGTTCATTTAGATGATAAAGTTTCAGAAGTTTTGAAAAATATAAAATCTGATTGATATACATATATTCCAGTTTATAATGATAGTGAAGAATTTCTATGAGTAATAACTGAAAGCTGAATCCTTCAATGGATTGCAAATGAAATGTTGGATCAGAATTTTATAGATTTGTCCAAAGTGAGAGTGGAACATTTACATATTTCCACGGCAATTAAAGATTATATGTTTGTAAGTAGTAATATTAATATGTATCAAGCCGATGAAATTTTCACAACTAGAAAGAGAAAGTGAAAGTGACTTGGTGCAATGTTTATTACTAAGAATTGAACTTCAAAAGAAAAAATACTCTGAATTATGTCATGAAATGATATCGCATTAATCGATGATTTTGTAATGTGAGTTTAGATATTTTACATTGACTTTTTCGTGCGATTTATTTATTAATTATGTACTGCTTTTACATCTATGATTGAAATGGATTTAGATAAGAACAACAAATTAAAGAACACTCCTCAACCATCTAACAATGAATCCGCAAATCAATCTGATTTAAAAAATGTTTTTTCTGAACATAAAAATAAAGAAATGATTGAAGAAGAATATGAAGCATTGTTCAAAAATATAGAATCCATCGTTATAAGCAGTTTCTTAACAAAAGAATTTTATGAAAATTTACCAGATTGATCAAACCCTGAAATAGACAACATATGTAATCATTCAGCATCAGATATAGAAAAAAGAGTAAAAAACTGAAAATGAATTCTATATATGAATCCATGTATTACTCAAACGTTATATTTTGTAAACAAACTAAAAAAAGAATTTCCTCACTTATCTGAAAAGATGGAATTATGTGTTGAAATCTTAAAACTCACTAAACTAAACATTAACAGCGTTCACACATTCATCCAAATCAGAATGCCAAATAACGAACCAATAATAATTGATTTTGCCCATGACAATGATGTTTATATTTACCAATGACCATACACAAACAAAAGTAGCCAAGCAATAATAACCGAAAGTACACATAGTATTCCTGTAAATTCTTTCACTAAAAACGATACTATTTTTGATATTGCTGTAAAAGGACATATGCTGAGCGAATGAGACTTTAATACTTCTTCACAAGAATTGCATAATAATTTTTTCTCGTGAATACTAAATTCAAGAAAGGAACAATTAAAATCTCATAACACTAAAGCTAGATTTGATAAATGGAGAAAAAAAAATAAAGAAGTCAGAGTTTTTAATCTATTACGTTCGTAATTTTAACTTTCCACTAAAAAATGCAAAATCGAGATAATTTAATACAAATATTCCTAGAAAAAAATAAACAAATAAATCTATCTGCTATTCGTGACCCAGAATGAGTGAAAGTAAAACATATTCAAGATAGTTTAGAATTAGAAAAAATAATTGAATGGAAAGAGTGAATGAAGATTGCCGATATTTGAACAGGATGAGGTTTTCCTTTGATGCCTTTAGCGATTTCTCATCCAGAATGTAATTTTGTATGAATTGATTCTGTGAGAAAAAAAACTATCGCCGTTTGAGAGATTTTGGATGAATTGGGAGTAAAAAATGTAGAAATGATGCGAACTAGGATAGAAGATATTAAAAATCAGACTTTTGATTTAGTCACAGCACGCGCCGTAGCTTATTCTGATAAATTATTAAATCGAGCTACTCCCCTCGTAAAAAAATGATGAAAGATTGCTTTAATGAAACAAGTGAATGAAGAAGAAAGAAAAGTTTTATTGAATATAGCGAAAAAGAAAAAATTAGTTTTGGAAAAGGAATATAAATATAAATTATTTGACTGAGATATCGATAGAATCATATATATTTTAATGAAATAAAAAAAGTCCCCAAAAATTTGCATTTTTCTTATAAAGTGAATATAATTGAGAGTAGAAATTTTATTCTTTTAGTTATATTCATGGCAACACGTCAACAACAATCCTCGAATTACAAAACGATTTTTTGGGTGTTTCTCCTAATTACATTAATCGTATTTGCTTATCGGTGATATTTATTTCTATGAAAGAAAAACGTAGAAAAAAATATATCAGACATTCAAACCGAGATTTCTCAAGCTCAGAACAATTTAAACAGCTTTTCAGACATTGAATGATACGATAAGCTAAAATATGTTCAGCAATTAGAAAACGATGCCAATATGATGCCTTGGTCTGATCACATTAAAGCTATTATGGCAATATTTGATGATCTATTAGCCGTAGATAATTCTGATACTTTTAATATCGCGTTTTCAGATTTTGAAATCTCATTAGAAAGTATCCGTTTAAACTGATATGTAACCAATCTTCGTATATTATACCAATGATCTAATTGAAAACTTTGACTTATTCAAAGATTTGAAGAATTAGATTTCTTGGATGATATTGCTATCAAAACATACGAAAAATCAGATGATGATTTTGGTTATAATTTTACTTTAACTGCTAACGTAATAAACAATGGAAAATAATGAAATCATGCAGAGACTTCTACAAGAAGATTCTCATTCAGATAATAAATCTGAAAACAAAATTGCTCAAAACTATAATTCTAACGAACTACCTATATCAAAAATCAGAGTTGTAACAGCAAAATACAAATTGTTCACAGTTTTATTAATTATAGTAATCTGTGTATTGTGATTCGTAAAGATTCCACAATTAAAATCATCTTACGATGACAAACAAAACAAGTATCAAGAAGCACAGTCTCAACTAAGCTCTGTCAATATCCAGATTAAAGAAGCTAAAGACAATAACAACTTTCGTCAAGAAATCGAAGATAACGAACAGGCTATCGTAGATTGTATCAATAACACAAGAACTTGTGCTCAACTACCTGATAATTTAAAAAGAAAAACTTGATCATGAGAAAGAGACTATTCTTATGCAATAGTTCCTGTTTCTTATCTACAAGTACACTCACTAAATGCCCCAAAAATGGCTGTAGATGAAAAAAGAATCCTTAGAAATTTGAATGAATACTTAATCAAACAAGAATTCTGATGAAATCCTAAAGAAAGAGTTTGAGATATTCTAAGAATATCTATTTGAGATCCTGATGTTATATATAATAGTGATAACCATTTCTTTGAAGTTCCTTTAGATCTTACAATTGAATTTGAAAATATAGATTGATTAATGGGATTCTTAGAAAACATTGAAAAGAAAATAATTGATACAACTGAGGACCGTATCTTGTATAAAGTTCAAGCTGTAACTTATGATATCATTGCAAATGATGAACCCCAAACAACTGATATTGAAATTCTTGCATACTATTATTTTGATGAAAAATTTGAAAAGAAAGCTGATGAAGAAAATACTGAAAATTTAGAAGCTGAAAATGAAGAAAATAACGATTCAGCTCCAATATCAGACATGATTAAAAATTCATAAAAATAATTTATCTTCACAAATCAAGTAAGATGACTGAAAACACAAAAGATATTCAAGCATTCGAAGAATCCAACAGCGAATTTGGTTCCAACTTATGACCAATCGATAAAATCGTTGCTTATTTCTTAAATTCATCAGACAAAAGTACTTTCACATGAAAAGATAAAATTCTTTTCTACAAAGAATTAGTGTACATGACCAAAGGTTGAGTATCTCTAATGGATACGATGAAAACTATACAAAAAACATCTGATAATTGAGCGATAAGAAGAGTTGCTAGAGAAATCTCCAGATACTTAAATGAAGGTAAAGAATTATCTTATGCTATTGATAGATTACCTGAATATTTCAACGAATGAGACGCATCTATCATAAAGACATGAGAATCCAGTTGAAACCTACCTGAAGTATTACAATCATTAGCTGAAGAATACGCATATTTAAGCGACATTAAACAAAAATATATCGGAGCTATGACATATCCTGCAATCCTAATTGTCATTTCAATTGCTGCTGTGATATATCTATTTGGATTCGTATTACCATGAATCTTTGATACATTAAGCGGATCTATAAGTGAATTACCTTGGATTACAGCAATATTAAAAGACTTCTCTGACGTAATTGTTGCATACTGGAAATACATTATACTTTTCCTTTTCCTAGGTATATTAGCAATAATAGCATACTGTGGTACTGAAACAGGACAAAGAAGAATGTACAAATTCATGCTCGGTCTTCCTATTCTATGAAATATGACTAAATCATATTATCTAATTAAATGGTCTAGATACCTAAAACTTATGATATGAAGCTGAATGGATTACGTAGATACTTTCAGACTTTTGCGTGATATTTTGAAAATTCCTTTATATCAATCTATGATTGAACACGTATTATCTGATATCAGCATGTGAAAAAGTCTATACGAACCTATTAGTCAACATACAGACATCATCCCTTCTAGTGTATCTACATTAATGAAAGTTTGAGAAGAGACCGCTAACCTTGAAAATGCAATGCAAAACGTAATCGATATTTATCAAGAAGAATTAGACAATTCAATAAAGAATTTCTCTAAAGCAATTGAGCCTTTCATCTTAATCTTCGTATGATGAATAGTATTAATGATTGCTCTTTGAGTATTTAGTCTAATCTTTGCCGTAATGGATTCTGTTTCTATATAAAATATTTTTTACTTCTTGAGAATTGAAATCCAATGAACATGAACTACAAGAAAATCAAGAAAAAGATATATGGATTCACTCTCATAGAGATGCTAATTGTTTTGATAATAATCTGAATTTTAACTGTTTTCTCTTTATGAGTATCTAATGATCAAGTACAAAAAGTAAGAAATAAAACCGTAAAAGAATCAATCCTTACAGAATGGTTATCTCGCTATTCTAGAAATCTATGATCATCCAGTTTTTCATGAACTATTTATAAACATATGGATATAGAGCTCTCATGATGAAGTAATGAAATCAAAGTTTGATATTATTTATGAGATAATACTGATACTGAACTATTCTCAGGTACATTCACAAACAGATTCTCTATCGAAGGTATCACATGAGATGATGCCGCTCTAAATAATGTAAAATTAGAATATACTCCATACAGAATAGCATGCAAAATCAAAAATAATGGAACTGAATATAAGAAAATTACTGTAAAAATAAAAGTAAACGACCAAGAAAATGGTAACTATTGCTTTGAAGTAAATAAAAATAATTGTAGGCTAATAGAAATACCAGGCTCTATATGCTGAATTGAATCTATTTAATTATTAAAAAATTACAATAAACATGAAAAAAGTTGCTGCATTTACATTAATTGAAGTACTAATTGTTATTGTAGTTTTTAGTATTGGAATTTTGACAACTTTTCACTGAATGACACAAACTTTTAGAAATGAATCATATGCAGACACACAAATCAAATCAGCTTTTTTCGCACGTGAATGAATTGAACTAATGTTCAATCTTCGTGATGCAAACTATCACAAAGAAGTACCTTGGAACTGTATTTTCAATCCTTACGCAGATACTAATGCAGAAATTACAGAAGAAAATTGAATAGAATCAGATAACCCATATTGTAGTGGTTATTTCAATACATGAATGATAATAAAAATCTGAATGTGATCATGAAATGAATATATTCATATAGAAACATGAACATTAAGTAATGATTTTGCTACAGATTTCAGCTGATACCAAATTTATTACCACACATGATATTTAAGCGATGGAATAACATGATACTATTATAATCACACATGAACTGAAGACCAAAAAACAAGATTTGCTAGATATATAGTAATTACATGAGTTACAGAAAACTGAGTAACCCTTCCTACTGGAAGCATACTAAAAATCGAATCCCACGTATTATATGAAAGAATGTGAACTACATGAGAAAAAGTTATGGAAACATTTATGTGAAATTACGAATTTTAAATCTTAATCTAATCACAAGACTATGAAAACAAAAGCTAAGTTAAAATGATTTACCCTAATAGAAATGCTAATCGTAATGGTTATCATTGGAATTTTAGCTGTAGTTTTAACTGAATCTTACATTACAATTTCAAAAATGGCTCTAAAAATTGAGCAAGAAAAAAACATTTCAGAAGAATCTTTAATGCTAACTCAGATTTTTCAATCTATTTCTGATGAAGCTACAATTGATTATGATGCTTACAGCGGTAACTTAGATAAAAACAACTCATATTGATTCACATGAATTCTATACCTAACATGAGAACAACGATCATGAACAAAAATCTATTCTACATGAAACTGTTTAGATTTAGATCAAAGTATCCGCATCGATGAAGACGGAAATCAAATAGGAGATATAAGAGAATATACTTGATGCTCATTAGTACTGGATAAAGACTGAGAGACTACACCTTTACTCTCAACAAACTGAAAAGTCATTCCTTCAAAAGTTATGTTCAAAATTATTCCATACGATAGCGATGCAAACTATTTTAGCGGAACAGAGACTCAAGTAATCAATAATTTACACCAACCATGATTCCGAGTCTTTATACATTTATATGCTCCTTTATACCAACCAACCTGAACAAATAAAATAGACGAACCTTTACAACTTTTCTTTAATCTAAATGTTTAATATCAAAAATCTCACAAAAAAAATCAAAAATAAAAAACTTAAAGGTAACATATCATTACTTGTGATTTTGATATTATTGGCTACTTCTGTAATCACATTATTATCAATCAACCAAATCATGCGTCTAATATCATACTGAAACCAGACTTTCAATTATTTCAGAGCATATTATCTCGCTAAAGCATGAACTGAACTATGATTAGCCGAAGTATATAATCGTGGAGATGGATTTAATAATAGAATTCCAAGTGATAGCTCTATAGTATCATGAAATTTATTAGAAGAATATTCCGCATTCAATCCATATTTTGATACAACTATTACCTGAAGTTTTATTACACTAACAGATGATATTAGAAATAGTGAATGTACAGAGAAAAACAGAATAGTATTAAATTCTGGCGCTGGAATCATGTTATCACTTTTCTCAGATACAACTGAATTAACTAATAATATTCTATCAGAATGAACAGATGAATCCAAGATTATTCCTCTCCCTGACAATAATATAAAAGATTTAGAATTAGGAAATAGATCTTCCACAAACCCACAACTCACTTTCGCATTCTTTACTTACAAAAAAATTACTGATGAAAGTTGAATTACTGACTATATTATGGAAGATATCATAGTAAAAAAAGACCAAAGAACGGCTGACCTCTCTTCTTTCTTAAGCGAAACCGCAATAACTCTCGTAAACAGCATTCTTCAAAAAAAATACCTAACAATAAAAAATTCATGAACTGAGCCTATAGAATTCTGCATCAGCACAACTAATAATAGTGAACCCATTCCATACTCTAATTCACTTATAACTACAATCTGACACTATGGAGATACTGAAGTTTGAATTCAATCTATAGTAAAGAAATGAGTACCTGATTGGACTCTGAATGTATTAGATCAACCAAGTTCGTCTCAATAATTAAATACCAAAAATACTTGACATTTATAATCATTTATGTATATTATTTTTTATGTATATTTTAAATTTTTTACTTAATAATAATATACAACGATGCCTGATAATAACGAATCTCTAAATTTTGGTAAAAAAATATTGAATTATGTTAAAAAATGATTTCGCAAAGTAACAACATACACAAATGCTAATTTAAAAGAAAATCTTAATGCAAAACGTGTAAAACATGTAAAAAAGGTAGAACCAACAAAACAACAAGAAGAATTGCTAAAAAGCCATGGTGTAATTTGTAATGCAATTGGTTCTGAATTGGTTGTAGTGAGAAATGATGATGGATGTATGCTTTTTAAATTAACCGAAGAAAATGGAATCGAGCAAATAGATCTCGGGAATGTATATAAAGCTAAAAATATCTCACGTATATTTAAAGAACTATTTATTATAGAAGGTGATAATAAAGTTGAAATGATAAGATTTAATCCAGATATTGATGAAAAATGAGAAAGTCTAGAAATTTATAAGAAACATCAAATAGGCCAAAAAGATCCACTAAATAGGAATATCAGATGAGTTAGGTTTTGGTATCATGATGATAGAACTCCTGAAACGTTTTATGAGGATGAATTTGGTTGAGGTATTCCAAATTTTAAGCTAATCCTTAACAAATAAGTCGTATTGATTGATAATTTATATCGTATATTTATCAGAACTCATCTTAATCTGAATAATAAGTCATAAACTTGATTTATATTCAGATTTTTTTATAATTTCGATTAGGTTTTATTATTGTCTGAAAAATTATGCAATTCTATGATGAAGTGGAAATTAGTGTAGAATCATGAAAATGAGGAAATGGACTCGCTAGTGGGAGAAGAGAAAGCTGAATCCCCTACTGATGACCAAATGGATGAGATGGTGGAAACGGAGGTTCCATAATTTTTCAAGCAAGCAAGGATGAAAGCACATTACTGGAATTCAAATACAAGAAAATATTCAAAGCAAAGAACTGAGAAGACTGAAGGACAAAAGACCAATACGGAGCAAATGCACCTGATCTGACTTTGATAGTTCCGGTAGAAACTATGATTAAGCACAAAGAAACTGGGAAGATACTGCATCATTTCACAGAGGATTGAGAAACTTGGAAAGCTGTGGCATGATGAATCGGATGAAAATGAAATATTCATTTCAAAGATGCAGTAAATCAATATCCAAACTTTTTCCTATTATGAGAACCTGGACAAAAGTTAAATCTGATTTTGGAATTACAATTGCTAGGAGATGTGGGATTAATCTGAAATCCAAGTGTAGGAAAATCTTCATTAATCAACTGTGCAGCATCTACCAAAGCTAAAGTAGCCGACTACCCTTTCACGACATTAGTGCCAAATTTATGAAGTGTATCTGTTGGAGATTATAAGTTCAATATGGTAGATATTCCATGACTGATTGAATGAGCTGCTGAGTGAAAATGATTGTGAAATGACTTCTTACGTCACGTTTTGAAAGCCAGAATTTTTGCTATGGTGATGGATATGTCTCGCTATGATGAATGAATAAAAGA
>CAMJDC010000002.1 GCA_946404285.1 uncultured bacterium
GTATAAGCATTTTTATCTACTTTAATCCAAGAAGGAACTTTTACACTATTTTTAGCATTTGTAGCATATAATGGTGATTTTTTAAGTCCATCACGAAGAGCTATCTTATCTCCTGGTTTAAGGAATGTAGATGGAACATTATGTTTTACTCCATTAAGAGTGAAGTGTCCATGTACAACCATTTGTCTAGCTTGCATAATTGTCTGAGCTAATCCTGAACGAAGAACGATTACATCCATTCTTCTCTCCAAGAATTGAAACAAAGCAAAGTCGTGACTAATATTTTGGTTTTTAGCATATTGAGATGCAGTAACCTTAACTATCTTAGCAAACTGTTTCTCTGAAAGAAGATATGATCTCTTGAGAAGTTGTTTATTTCTCAAAAGCTTTCCATATTCAGAATTTCTTTGCATAGAAGATCCATGTTGTCCTGGTGTAGTTTTTCTTTGTTTCAAGTTGTACTTTGCAGAACCAAAGATATTCACACCTTCTCTTCTACATAATCTCAATTTTGCTCAAGTATATTTCATTTTTACAAGCAAATAATAATAAAGAATATTTTAAATTTTCGTAAATCAAAGCAATAAGATAAGAAAAATCCGATTAATTTCTCTTTGGTCTTAGTCCTTTACATCCTCCAAATTGAATTGGAGTTTCTTCTCTAATATATTGAATATCAATCACTCCAATCTCATTGATAGCTTTGAATACCCCATCTCTTGCCATCCCAGTTCCTCTAAAAACTAATCCAATTTCTTTAAGTCAAAGAGCTTGAGCTTCTTTAAGTAATTGTTTAGTTAAAACTTCAGCAGCATATGGAGTAGACTTTTTAGAACCTTTATATCAAACTTTTCCAGTTCCTCCTCCAACTATTTTATTTCACTCTGCATCAACGATTGTAATAAGAGTGTTGTTAGATGTAGTATGTACGTGAACTACTCCACTTACTACCTTTACATCCTTTTTCTTTGCTTTTGCCTTTACTACCATTGTAATTATCTAGGATAATATGAATAAAATTATTTCTTAATTGTAGGTCTAACTTTAGATCTTCAAAGAAGTTTCTTTGCAGTTTTTGCATTTTTACGAGTCAATTGTCCTCTAACAGGCAATCCGAGATTGTGTCTCATTCCTCTATAACATTTGATTTCCTTTAATCTTTTAATTGCAGCAGCAACTTCTCTTTTAAGATCAGATTCAAGAACGTAATTTTTTAGTTCATCAGAAATCTTCTTTTGATCTTCCTCAGTTAAATCTTTAACTTTTTTCATTGGATTGATTCCAACTTTAGTCAAAATCTTTTGAGATCTGATTCTTCCAATCCCGTAAATATTTGTAAGTGCAATCCATGTTGATTTTTCATCAGGAAGCACATGTCCCATTATTCTAAACATACTTTTCAATAAGAAGAAATATAAAAATTATCCTTGTCTAGCTTTATGTCTAGGATTTTTTTTGCAAGTAACGTATAATCTACCTTTTCTCTTAACGATCTGGCAGTACATGCATCTTTTTTTGAGAGATGATACAACTTTCATGATACGTAAATTATGATAAATAAATATTAAATCTGATTTTATTCATTGTCATCTTCAGACTGATGATTAGCTGGATTATATCTATACGTTATACGTCACTGACTCATATCGTATTGATTTACCTCAACTTTTACCCAATCTCATTCAATCACAGATATGTGTGACTGCTTCATCTTTCATGCTTTGTAACACATAATAACCACTTCCATATCTTTAAGTTTTACTCTAAACTTTCATGCTGGAAGCACTTCAACTACTTCACCATCTAACTCTAGGATTCAAGTTTTTGCCATTACGCCACGATACTTTTAATAGTTAAAATCGTTTCTGTAGGTCTAAATCCTCTCTTTCTAAAATATCTAGTTTTTCTCTTGAACTTCAATACATCTACCTTTTCTCATTTCTGAGTAGTTCAAACTATAGCCTCCACTTTAGCTCACTTTACGAACGGAGTTCCTACTTTTACAGTAGTTCCTTCTTCATCAAATACAGCCAAAACTTCGTCTATAGTCATTTTATCTCACTCTTTTTGAGAAAGGTTATCTACAGTAAGTTCTGTTCATTCAGAAACTATATACTGATGTCCTTGTAATTTAATAACTGCGTACATACTAAACACACATTAACATAAATAAAAGCATCGACTAAACTATTTTTCCTAATTGAGCCAATGTATTATATTTTTTCTTATTCTTACGATATGAATCTGAAACAATAGCTCTAATTCTCTTATATCTACGAGAAGAAGGGAAATCATATGTAACAGTTTTACGATAATGTTTTGTCCCATATGTTTTTTGCTTCTTTGCTATATCCAAAATATGAGAAGATCGTAATTCCTTCTTGTAAAATGAGATCATTCTTTCATTAGTATTAAGATCTCCAGCTCTCCATACAGTAAATCACATAACTTGTAAACAATAGATATAAAAGTCTGATTATTTATTTTTTAGCACATTATGTTTAATGTGCCGGGGACCGGAATCGAACCGGCACGGGAGTATAAGTCCCAAAGGATTTTAAGTCCTTCGTGTCTACCAATTCCACCACCCCGGCATATAGAATTCCGAGCCTAGACTAAGAATTCTTTATTGGTAGATTTTAACGACTATTTTGTAACTTCGTCACAGATTTTATTGAACACTTCAGGGAATGCTACAGCTATATTTGATAATACTTTTCTATTCAAATCAATATTCTTTGTATAGCATTGATTCATAAATGTTGAATATTTTAATCCCTTCTCGCGTAAAGATGCATTCAATCTTTCAATCCATAATCTACGAAAATCCCTTTTCTTGAGTCTACGAGATGTGTAAGCGTGTTGACCTTGTTTGATTAAAGCCTGTCTTACCTGATTGTAAACCTTACTACGACCTTGACGGAATCATTTTGCTTGAGATAGATATTTCTTATGTTTTCTCTGTCTCTGAAGTCCATTTGTAACTCTTACCATGATTGATAATTCAAACAAATAAAGTAAATCTGATTTCTATTTTTGATTAATGAAGTAATCATTTAACACTCTTTGCTACCTGTGGAGCAAGTTCTTTTCCATAACGGAACTTTTTATTAGTCTTTCATTTATTTGTAAGTAAATGATTATTACAAGATTTTTTACATAAAACTTTTCCTGTTCTAGTAACCTTGAATCTTTTTCCTGCTCACGAATGAGTCTTCAATTTTGTTGCCATGGAATTACCAACTATTTAGCAAATAAAATAATACTATATCACTGAGCTTCTTTCTTTGGAGTATCATATTGAGCACGTCCAAATTGCGAAAGCTGCTCTTTAGCATATTCAATTTTTTCTAATGCCTTATCCGCATACATTTTTTCTCTTCATTTGAGTTTTATACTTATCTTAACACTTGTTCATGATTTAAGGAATTCCTCAGCTTTCTTAAGTTTGAGAGCTAAATCATTATCTCATATCGCATAAGAAAGTTTTATTTCCTTAGTCTCACGTGATTTTTGTTGTTTTTTTCTTTCCTTTTCTTCTTTTCACTTCTGATACATATATTTTCAGTAATCAGTCATTCTAACCGTAGACTGCATCTTATCTGGATCATAACTCATCTGAACCAAATCCAGTCAAGCTTGTTCAGCCATTTCTAATGCTACCCTACGAGGAAATGTTCACAAATTCTTTTTCTCATCATCAATTATCATAATCGTAGGAGCCTTTATCTGATCATTCACATATATAATCTTTGCTTTAGGATTTTGCGAATCATAAGATCCACCATTTCATCTCTGATTTTCTCCTCCGCGAGAATACCCTCCAGAATTTTGTCCCGAGTAATTCTTGCCTCCATTTGCATTATAAGGCTTCTTTTGATATCACTGATTTTGATCCATACAACACAAACCCAAATAAAATCAAAGATTTTGACCACTTCGAGATTATCATTTACAATGATGAAATACTCGCTCCCGGCGGGGGTCGAACCCGCGATTTCCACCGTGAGAGGGTGGCGTCCTAGACCACTAGACCACGAGAGCATGCTGAAGCGGTCTGAATGAACTAATTTAACATTTACCCTTGCTGGGGATCGAACCCAGATCCACAGCTTAGAAGGCTGTTGTTCTATCCATTGAACTACAAGAGCTCAAAAAAAACTGGACTCTAGGGGAGTCGAACCCCTGACCTACTGCGTGCAAAGCAGTCGCTCTACCAACTAAGCTAAGAGCCCATAAATTTAGTTAAAGATTACAATTTGGGGAGAATAGGATTTGAACCTATGTAGCCGTGAGGCGTCAGATTTACAGTCTGATGCAATTGACCGCTCTGCCATCTCCCCATATAGCTGTTTTAATGAACAACATTTTTACTAGAATCCAGACGAACCAACATTAGTAGGATCCGACAATGAAATAATTCAAAACAACACCAATCACCCAATTATAAACAATCACAATCAAAGTAACACCCACATTTGTCTAGTTCCACCTATCTTCTCATCCGCTCGTTTATTCCTTCAAAAAATCTCTACCAACCTCGCTGAATAATATACCATAACTCAACCCAAAACCATAATAACAAGTCAAAGTATGATACGTCCAAACATTTCCAAAAACACAAAGGATAAACGTTAAGACAGCGGATAACGGGACTTGAACCCGTACAAGCAGAGCTGAAGTCTGCTATGCTACACCAACTACATCATATCCGCAAAGCATTTTCCAACTGCTATAATAAACAGTATCAGAGTATATACAAAAATCAGAATAAAAATCAAGAGCATTTTATATCATTTTATATATTTTTTTAAAAAATGGTTGTAAAAAATAAAAGGTATGTTCTTATGCTTAAATTTTTAAAAATTTTTTTGAAGAATTTTAATAGGTAAAATGCCAAAAAAAGAAAACACCAAAAAAGTGACTTTTAATAAACTAAGTTAAAATCTGATTTTTATTTATAATTTTTAATAAACTTTAAAATCAATCATACCATCAACCTGCTGAACAATATCAAATTCAAGAGTCAGTTTTACAGAAAATATTCATTTATCTTTAAAAGTATGTGTAACTTGCGAACAAGCTCTTCATTTACACGTAACAGGAGAACTTCCATCTCCAAAATCTCGAGTCATTTTCTCAGGCAATCAATCAAACGAAGCCTCAAACACAACCTCTTTATCAACTGGAGCCTGCCTTGATGGATGAGAAATAGAAGCAATATCAACATTTATCAATCATTTTTTCACATTTAATATTGGTCACGATATTTCCAAACTTCTCTGCTGTAATGTACGAATTGTAACTTTTGGCTGAAATATTCAATTTTCGTTTTCATAATCGTAATTATAAGTATGAGCAACAACTCCATTCTGTAAATGCTCTTTTATTTCTCAATCTCCAAAATCCCACGTAAAAAATACTATTTCATCTCATGGAACATTTACCTCAGTTTTTGAAGCATCCAGAATAACCGTCAAAGGCTCAAATCATTCAGATACTGGTTGTTTAGTTTCATTTGAGGTTACTGTCAATTTTCACAAGATTTCCGGTTTTTCCACTGTAATTTTTATTTCTTCAGTCTCTTCATCCATTCACCTACCAACATCTGAAGTAACTATCCTTAAATAATAAACTCACTCATCCAAAATATCAAAAGAATAAGTATCATCATCATTCAATAAAGGTTTATCATCCAAATATACAGCTTTTTTCAAAGTATTACTAGTTGGTGTTATAGATCTTATTTGCAACTGAAATTTTTGCGGAGGTGTATCTATAAATATATCCGTACAACCACTATATTCCGTTCCTTTCGAAGAACACATTTCCTTAAACTTAGACGTACTTTTATCTTCAGTCATTAACAAATATTGAACATCAAATGTTTCTTTTTTCAACTGAATCAAATCAGAATCACATTGTCATTGCTTTCAATCAACCGTAACATAATCAAGCACTACTTCATAATTTCATTTTTCCGGAAATGTATAATTAAATTCCTGAGATTGATCCTTAAAAACTTCATGTACTTTATTTGTTGATTTATCTTTTATTGTATATTGATAAGAAGAAATTTTTACTGCATCTGACGGATCAACAAATTCAGTAGATATATTATATTTTGATGTTCATGGAAAATTTTCGACCTCTATCCAACACACAGGAAGATCACTTGGAATCACTCTTACTGGGAAAGTATAAACAAATCCCCCTATATCTGGAAATGTAAAATATGCATGATACACTTGAGGAATCCTATACGAATAATCAAATGTTACCTGATTCTCCCTATCTATTTCTCAATCTCAATCCAAATCTGCAGTAACATTATAATAATTTTCCCCGAAATCAATAAAGACCTGCGTTGTATCTACAGACATTTTTGCTGGAGCCTTACCCAAATTAAACTCTCAATTTGTTGGCAATATCCTATTTACCCTATTATTAGAAGAACTGCTAGAACTTGTCGTCAAAGAAACTATTATCTCCGAATCAAAATCTAAAGGTTTTCATGAATCATCATTCGATACAACTTCAGTATTACTTTTTCCATAAATATCAATATAATCTATTTCAAGTAAATAATAATAAGTTCCCTTCTCTCAATACAAACAAGTTCAATTAAATGGAATTTCTGAATCTTTTTTAAGACGAGAAAGGTCTGAAAGCTCTAAAACCTGATTTTGACCATTTTCACATAATAGCCTAATTGACTGAATCGTTATATTCTGTCACAAATATTTATACTGATACTCAAACAATTTATCAGTTCTTAAAGTAAAGGCAAATTCTGCAGGAGCAATTAATGGATAAGCCATTCCAAATTCTCCATTAGAATCATAACGAAAATTAAATTCATCTCATGGATTTACAACTTTACCAACAAGATATGGTTGAACTATTGGCAGATTAACCACAGTTTCTTCTACCACAATTTTATTTATCCATCAAAAAACTAATCACATTAATACTCATACTCACGTTGCTCACACAATTCATCAAACCAATCACCATAAATATTTTTTCTTTGATTGATTTTTTACAGTTATTAACCTATAAATATTAGCAACAATCACTCCAAGCATCAAAATAATAATACTTCAAAACAACAAAGCTGAAAAAAGCATAAGAAATGTCTTAGCCACTCCTGCCTTCACTCATATTCACACTAAAGCATCTGGATTCTTAATCAATGAAGTTAATGTTACTCAAAAACCTGTAAATATTAAAAGTAACACAACTCCACATCCAATTGCTAATTTTTTGAAAGAAAAATTGATTTTTGCTCATTTTTTCACTTCCGTTGGTTTTTTTACTTGAACTTGAGTATATCATAATGCTTGTAATTGTTGTTTTCCTTGAACAAAAAGTGCATTAAGTTTATCTAATTGTTTCTGTATTTCATTTTGTTGTTCAATTGGTAAATTTTGTGCATTTCTAACATAATCAAGAAGATCATTGTATTGTTTTTGATATTGCTGTTGCTGAACAAGTAACTGCTGAATCTGCATAGATACGCTAGGTTGTTCCACAGATTGTGTTTGTCATTCCTGAACCTGCTGTTGTTCTTGAACAAATTGTTGTTCTTGTTGTCATTGAACAGATTGCTGAACTTGTTCAGGTTGTGGCTGAACAGGTTGTTGATTTAAATTCTGATTTGTTTGGTTTTCTTCCATTTTTGTTTTATTCAAGGAAATAAAGTTCCTACTCTAATTATATTCAGAAATACAAAAAAAGTCAAAAAAAATCAGACTTTTATCATTATTTGATTTGACTTTTATGAATATTTTAATCTTTGAATGATGCTTTGACTATACGGATGTTAAAATGAAAGGTTTTTACCTCTTCAAAAGCTAGTTTATCTCAAAATTCTTTTTCTAGAATCTCAACCTGCCATGTCATCATTTCTAAAAACATCATTACAAATCAGATTTTTTGTTGAAATTTGAAATCAAAGAGTTGATTGAACATTTTTCTATAAAGGTCTAGTCCATCATCTCATCATACAAATGCCATTCTAGGTTCTCGCTTTTGAACGTTATCTGGTGAATTTTCATCAAAAGTTTCATCTGGAATATATGGGAGATTTGCTACTAATGTAATAGGTTTAATCGTATCTAACGTCTTATCGGAAATGAAAGAAACTAAATCAGATTGTAAAAATTCTGAATCGTATTTCTTTTCTATCAGATTTTCATAATTCTTTTGAGCTACAAAAAGTGCTCCAGTAGAGAGATCGGAAAAGAAAATCTGATCGTATGAATCAGGATTTTGGAGAAGAACTGAAATTCAGAGTACTCCACATCATGTTCCTATATCCATCAAAATTCACTTCTGATTTTTAAGATTTTCTTTGGTATATTCTGTCACGGCTGTAATCATATATTCCGTTTCTGGACGAGGAATCAGAGTATTTTCATTCACAATAAATGGGACTCAGAAAAAATCTACATGTCCAAGTATGTATTCCATAGGCTTTTTATCTTCTACGTACGAACGATAATATGTCAAAATCTGATCCACCTCTGGTCAAGAAACCTCTTTTTCCATTTGGGTTCGCATTTCTTCACGAGAAATTTGGAGAACTTCTTGGATAAATTTCTCCAAAACGAATTTTTGTTTATATTCAGAATTCTGTAATAAGTCTTGTAAAAGCATTATTTACCACCCTTGTTTAAGTAAAAATATCGTGTGTTAGAATATAGTTATTCAGTTGAAAAACAAGAAAAACAAGAAAAAAAAGACTTATAAAATAAACTATTAAAAAAACCAAAAAAATAAATAGAATTACATTGACTTATAACACAAAAAATATATAGTATATAATGTAAAATTCATTTAACACCTTCTAAATCATGTGAAATCGACTAAACAGAATTGAAAACACCATTCATATTCCTGGTAGAATAATAAAAACATGACTAACCACGTCTGAAGATGTTTTACGTACATTAGGAGCTATTCCAAAAGATATGGGAGATGTTTTAGGGCACACAGGCAATGAAATTAAAAAAATAATTAAAAGTACTTGGTCAAAAGGAAAACGATATCAAAAAATATGAAACTGTTTATTATGTCCATTTATCACCATATGAGCTGCCGTAGAATGAGCAATCAGAACTGTAGTAACACCAGCTACAAATTTTGTAAAAAATACATTTACAACTTGAAAAAACACAATAAGTAATACTATAGATTCAACATTTTGAAGTATTTTCTCCAAATATCCAGTATCAGATTTTAAATATGAAAAATTGAAAACCGCAAATGTTATAAAAAAGAATAAAAACTGGTTTGCAAAACGACGATTCGGACGTAAAATATTTCAAGAAAACAAATGAAAAGATAATAAAGAAAACAACACTAAACAACCAAATAAAAAAGTTGATGAAAATATAAACAACACAGAAAAAAATAAAGATACTTCTCAAGATAGCACAAATATTTGAAAAACAAAAAAACCTAAAGAAGAAAACAAAGAAAATTCTAAAGAAAATTCTGAAATTATAGAAAAAAACGCAGAACACAGATGAGTAAATGAAGCAAAGCAAATATTAGATGATAGTCCTTGTGGAAAAATAATTATTGATTGACTATGTGCAAATTATGAAGATTTTTGAATTATATTTAATAATGCAGCAGCATATGGAAGTTGCAATTATGATCATACAATAACAATTTGAACAAAGATGCCTAGTAGGTCCAGCGAATTAGCCCCATTCAACTGGGAAGATAGAAATCCTGAATTTCAAAAAAAGCATTTATTACTTCATGAACTATGACACTGTACTGTTGCCTCTCATTCTCAAGAACTTCCTGGAATCCAAAAGTGACTAAATATTATACAACGCTACATCGATGAAAGAAAAAATATAGACTGAAGAACTTTATCTCTGCTATCGTATAGAAACGATATTTACGAGACAACGTGGGAAAAAGCCAGAGAAGATTTTGTAGAAATGTTAGCTCTACGCATGAATTGAAATTGAAATCTTTGTAAAAAATACCTAAAATTATTAAGCAATGAAGAACATAGAAGTTTTAGAGAAAGTCATTGACTAACCAAAATAACAAAAGAAGATGCATCAAAGTTGCAAAATATTTTTGATAGTATAATTAGTTATTACGAGAATTTAAATCATTAGATAAAAACTAATTATCAGTCCGAACAAAGGAAAAATCTAGGTTATACTAGCTTAAATTTTATCTATTATTTCAAAAAAAATTTTTATATAAAAAATTTTTTTATATAACAATTTTTACAACAAAAAAACTCTGACCGAAATCAGAGTTTAAATAATCCAATAGTACTAGAAAGAAATTGAGTAACCAGACGTACGATAGGTTATAAGTTGTTTTTTCAAAATTAGAATGGTAGTCTATCCCCACGTTCCCGTAGGGATGCCTTGTTACGACTTAACCCCAGTCACTGATTTTCTCCTTAACCCACATGGTAAGTCTTCAAAGAACCTCAGCTCCCATGGTTTGACGGGCGGTGAGTGCAAGGAACAGGGACGTATTCACGGCAGTATGGCTGACCTGCCATTACTAGCAATTCCAACTTCATGTAGTCGAGTTCCAGACTACAATCCGAACTAGGGGTAGGTTTGAAGATTTGCTCCATCTCGCGATATTGCTTCTCGTTGTTGCTACCCATTGTATTATCTATGAGGCCCTAGATGTAAGGGGCATGAGGATCTGACGTCATCCTCTCCTTCCTCCTGGTTACCCAGGCAGTCTCGCTAGACATACTAACTAGCGATGAGGGTTGCGCTCGTTTCCAGACTTAACTAGACACCTTGCGGCACGAGCTGACGACGACCATGCACCACCTGTGCAAAGCTCTGTATTGCTACAAATATCATACTTTCATATGAGACACAATGCATGTCAATTCTAGGTAAGATTCTTGGCTTAGTATCCAATTAATCTAGATAATCCACTGCTTGTGTGTTCCCCCGCCTATCCCTTTGAGTTTCATTCTTGCGAATATACTACCCAGGCGACTTGCTTAACTCGTTAGATTACGGCACTCCGACCACAAGGATCGAAACACCTAGCAAGCATAATTTACAGTTTGGACTACCGGGGTATCTAATCCCGTTTGCTACCCAAACTTTCATCCCTCACCGTCAAGTTAATCATAGTTAGCTGCTTTCGCTTTCGGCGTTCTTTCCGATATCAACGCATTTCACCGCTCCACCGGAAATTCCACTAACCCCCAATAACTTCTAGATATGCAGTATCCATTCCCTTTCCACGATTGAGTCGTGGGATTTGAAAACAGACTTACATATCAGGCTACGGATACTTTACGCCCAGTAAATCCGGATAACGCTTGAGACCTACGTATTACCGCGGCTGCTGGCACGTAGTTAGCCGTCTCTTATTCTTGGTGTACCGTCATTCGTCTTCCACCAAAAAAGAAGTTTACACACCGTAATGCTTCATCCTTCACGCGGGATCGCTGCATCAGACTTTCGTCCATTGTGCAAGATTCCCCACTGCTGCCTCCCGTAGGAGTATGGGCCGTATCTCAGTCCCATCGCGGCTGGACATCATCTCAGACCAGCTACCTGTCATAGGCTTGGTGAGCCGTTACCTCAACCAACTACCTGATAGGACGCGCCCCCCTCCTTAAGCGATAAATCTTTCCTCGCATCGGCATTTCACCATCGTGAGCATATTGGGATTTAGCTACGTCTCCGTAGTTGTTCCCATCTTAAGGGCAGGTTAGGCACGCGTTACTCGCTCGTTTGCCACTAATTCTACTATGTATTGCTACAACGCAGAATCCGTTCGACTTGCATGTGTTAGGCGTTCCGCTAGCGTTCATCCTGAGCCAGGGTCAAACTCTTCAAAAAAGTATACATCTGTACTCAATCTCTTTCTCGTACTATTAAAGATCAAATCTTTGCATGAACTCTCGTCCATACAAATGGTAGCGCTAATCTACTTTCCCAGCCTTAATAAGACCAGTATCATCGACTGGATTGTGCTTAACTACTGTATTCGGAATGGGAACAGGTGTTTCCACAGTCCACATCAGCACCACCGTTTGTATAAACCAGAATCTAAATAAGCCTGAATAATATAACAAATCGACTATAAAATTCAAGATATCTTACAAAGACCACAGTACTATTAACAATAGTATAATATATTACATATTTTCAAAAGAAAAACTCATTCGACCAATTAGTACGTCTCTGCTCAATACATTGCTATACTTACACATGACGCCTATCAAACCGCTAGTCTCGCGGAGGTCTTATTCCCACAAGGGGAGAGAAATCTAATCTTGAGACAAGTTTCCCACTTAGATGCTTTCAGCGGTTACCTTTTCCAAGCGTAGCTATCCAGCCGTGCTCCTAGGCGGAACAACTGGTACTACCAGAGGCTTGTCCATCCCGGTCCTCTCGTACTAGGGACAGCATCTCTCAAATTTCTTACGGTTGCAGTAGATAGGGACCGAACTGTCTCACGACGTTCTGAACCCAACTCGCGTCCCGCTTTAATGGGTGAACAACCCAACCCTTGGGACCTTCTACAGCCCCAGGATGCGACGAGTCGACATCGAGGTGCCAAACGGTATCGTCGCTATGAACGCTTAGATACCATTAGCCTGTTATCCCCGGAGTAACTTTTATCCGTTGAGCGGATCCCCTTCCATATGGAAGATCCGGATCACTTTCGCCTACTTTCGTATCTGTTCGACCTGTCAGTCTCACAGTCAAGCTTGCTTATGCGAATGCACGTCCACCACGGTTTCCATCCGTGACAAGCAAACCTTTGCACGCCTCCGTTACTTTTTAGGAGGCACCAGCCCCAGGTAAACTACCAAACTGACACTGTTCCCCAATCTAGGGGTTAGAAATGCTATATATATTGAGTGGTATCTCATTGTTGGCTCCGCCCCAACCGAAGTCGAAACATCAACGCCTCCCACTTATACTGAGCAGCACATACTACATGCCAATATCAATCTATAGTGAAGCTTCACAGGGTCTTTCCGTCTAACTGCAACTACCTGGCATTTTTACCAGGATTGTAATTTCACCGAGTCTAAGGACAAGACAGTATGGGGATGATTATGCCATTCATGCGCGTCAGAACTTACCTGACAAGGAATTTCGCTACCTTAGGACCGTCATAGTTACGGCCGTCATTCACCAGTGCTTAACCCTCGAGCTTGCACAAGAGAGCATAACATTCTGGCATTGGACAGGCATCACTCGCTATATCTCCACTTACGTGTTAGCAGCGAGCTGTGTTTGTGATAAACAGTTCCCCCCATGTCATTTGTTGCAACCCTACATTGCTGCAGGGTAGGACTTATTTCGAAAGTACGTCCGCTATTTTGCCAAGTTCCTTATCCACTAGTTATCTCGATTGCCTTGGTATTCTCTACCAACCTACAAGTGTCTGATCTGAATACGAGTTGCATAAACATAAGTTTAGAGGTTTTTCTCGGCACCAGAACGATAAGAATTTCGTAACCCGAAGGAAACAATCCCGATCAAGCTCAGTGTAATGACTGCGGATTTTCCTACAATCAAAACCTTACTTTTTCGACTCAAATCCTTAATGAGCTCTTACAAATCCCGATGCGTTACCACATCACTGAATATACAAGTACTGGAATATTAACCAGTTATCCATCGATGTACCACTTCTGGTATCACCTTAGGTCTCGACTAACCCCGCGACGATGAACGTTGCGCAGGAATTCTTAGGTTTTCGGCAGCAAGGATTTTCACCTTGCGTCGTTACTCATGTCAGCATTTTTACTTCTATCTAGTCCACATAACCTCACAGTTATGCTTCATCCCGATAGAACACTCTCCTACCGCACTACACTAACGTGTAGGCCATGAATTTCGGTATATAGCTTAGCCCCGTTACATCTTCGGCGCATCCTCGCTTGTCCAGTGAGCTGTTACGCTATCTTTAAAGGATTGCTGCTTCTAAGCAAACCTCCTGGATGTCAAAGCAAGAACACCTCCTTTACCACTTAGCTATACTTTTGGGACCTTAATTACATGTCTGGACTGTTATCCTTTTGACCACGAAGCTTGCCCCCGCAGTCTCACTCCTAAATATTCCTCACAGCATTTGAAGTTTAACAAGATTTGGTAATGTCTCTCGACACCCCTAGTCTTATCAGAGCTCTACCTCTATGAGATCTCGATTTAGGGCTGCACCCTAATGCATTTCGGAGAGAACCAGCTATTACGTTATTCGATGAGCTTTTCACTCCTAGACACAGGTCATCGGAAGGATTTGCAGCTCTAACCCGTTCGGTCCTCCAGTGCACTTTCGCACACCTTCAACCTGCCCATGCCTAGCTCATAACGTTTCGGGTCCATTACTACCAACTAAATCGCCCTATTCAGACTCGGTTTCCCTACGGCTCCACCTATACCTGGCTTAACCTTGCTGGCAACAATGACTCGCTGACCCATTCGTCAATAGGTACGTGGTCATCCCGAAGGACTCCCACTCAATTGTAAGCAATGAATTTCAGAATCTATTTCACTCCCCTTCCTGGGGTTCTTTTCACCTTTCCCTCACGGTACTATACGCTATCGGTGTAAAAAAGTATTTAGCCTTACCCAATGGTCTGGGCGGATTCATGCCAAATTTCACGTGTTTGACACTACTCAGGTGGTATAAAAAGCGTCTCATACCTTTCAAATACGGGACTTAAACCCTCTGTGGTGCACCTTCTAAGTGCTTCTTCTAAATAGAGATCATACTTTTGAACTATTTCTAGCTAGCTCCATATACTCCTACAACACCGCAATCAGCAACGACTAGAATCTTACACTGATCCGGTTTGGGCTCCTCCCCGTTCGCTCGTCACTACTAAGGGAATCTCTTACGATTTATTTTCCTCTGGTTACTGAGATATTTCACTTCACCAGGTCTTGGCTCTGTGGCATCCTGATGTACAGGATAGGTTGCCCCATTCGGAAATTCTCGACTCCAAGCGGTTATTGGCACCTCATCGAGACTTATCGCAGCCTGTTACGTCCTTCTTCCTCTTTTTTACCCAAGGCATCCGTTCATTGCTCTTAAAAAAATTTTTCTTTCGAAAATAATGTAATATATTATACTACTGTTAAGTACCCACATCTGCATACGTGTCTAGACGTGTCGTCTTCAACGTTGCGATGATTAATATACATAATCGCAACAAAAATGCAAGCGTTTTTACGATTTTTTTTTACCAGGTTATTTAAGCCCTAATTAAAAATTTTGGGAACTTTTTTATTCAAGATGAAAAAAATCTGATTCAGAATTTTTACATTTCTTATTTTTACAAAAATTATAAAAATTTCATTTAAAAAAATTAACAAATTATGAACAACTCACTTTTTTCACAAAAAAAGTGCCGCTTAACACGACACTCATATTTTCAAGATAATAACTTATATACTAGTAAACAAAAGAATATAACGTAGTCTCTGCATCTCCATTAACTGAAGCAGCTATATATCTCAAAGTTACAGGATCATTTATATATAATATAGATACAATTGAACCATCTTTCAACGTAGCATTAACTATAGTATATATCATTCAATCTTCAATTCCTGAACTAACAATTTCTCTACTTTCCATATCCTTATGAATAGGCAACAATAAACTATGATCCACATCTTCAGGATAAGTATAACTTCCAGAATCTGATGTACCCTCATCATCCCATTTATACGTTTCATAATTATAAGAAACTGGGAACAACATATTATCAATCTCATTTAAATCATCAACTGTTAATGATGACTTTGTATATTCATTATCACTTTCGACATTTACTTCTTCTGAAACATTAACCTCTTCTTCAGAAACGTCATTCACCTGTTCCACATCAGTATTATCATTTTGAACATCAGAATTCTCAACTTCTTTATTTCCACATGCTGATAAAAAGACAACTGTCATTAATCCAAGCATTATTGCAAGTGTTCTTTTCATTTTTGTTAACAATTAAGGATAAAAAACAAATGGTGCCAAGGGGCAGAATCGGACTGCCGACACAGAGATTTTCAGTCTCCTGCTCTACCACTGAGCTACCTTGGCATATGGTGGGCGTGGATGGACTCGAACCATCGACCTCACCCTTATCAGAGGTGCGCTCTAACCAGCTGAGCTACACACCCATATACAATATAATTGCAAAGTCATCTATAACTATTCCAGTTATAAAATCAAGCGTTTTTTCTAAAAAACTACAAATGAAATAAAATATCAATAAATCACTAAAAAACAACATGTCAGAAAAATATAGAAAGTCTGCCTTGTTTTTGACATTCTTTTCGATACAAACAAATCATAAATTATCTTATTTTATATATAATAATACCATGTCTATATTATGGTGTATAATATGAATAGTACTATGTATAATAGCTATAATTGGATCCATTTTACCATGAATTCCATGACCTCAATTAGCATATATAGCAGTCATAATTGCACATTTTTCAGATAAATTATTTTCACGAAAATTTCTAATTATACGATGAATCATAATATTAATTATATCTATATTAGATTATTACCTACCAGTTTTATGAACCAAAAAATTCTGATGATCTAAACGAGGAAATATTTGATGTATAATATGAATGATTGTTTGACTATTCGTATGACCCCTCTGAATAATTATTTGACCATTTTTGTGAGCATTAATATGAGAATATCTACACAAACAATCACTACAAAAATGAATTAAACCTGCATTTTGAGCCTTTATTGGATTTTTGTCATGAACTATATTAAAAGTTGCAGTCAGTATAATTTTATTTATATATCTATGTATAAATTATTACAATTATTTCTTTTAACATTTTTCAATTATATATTAATGAAAAAAAATCAACTAAAAAATTTTATATTCTGGTTTATAATTGCTTTTATTATATCAGCGACTCCTTGACCATCAAATTCTTATTATTTTTGACTAAAATCAAGTGATAACACCCCAGAAAATATCGTTGAAATAGAAAAAGCAACATGAGTAAAATTACCAATCGTATCATTCATTTTCGATCCCCGAGAAAAAAACGACGTACTAAACTCCATAGACAAAATTGTAGATTTACTATGAACCGATAGAATTTACCACTTCACATTATCTCCAGACGAATTTTCAGCAGACGATGTCGTTTCCTGAAAATTTGATAATAATTACACAGCATTCTTCAAAAAAATAAAAGAAAAAAATCTGCATGTAATATTCCGTACAATGCACGAAATGAACGGTTGACGATACCCACGATCAAGTAATCCAGAAAAATTCAAGGCAGCACGAATTCACGTTCGAAGTCTATCAAGAACTATATGATTAACTCAAGAAAATATTGCATTCGACTTCTCTGTAAATCACCGAGATATGCCAACTCTATGAACTCCTTCCCAAAAAGCCACATTAATAGAATGTAATGTTTCCAAAGAAGACTGTCGACACTTCGAAGATTATTATCCAGGAGATGAATTTGTAGATGTGATATGATTTACATTTTACAACCGATGAAAAGCTTCATCAAATCGTCAACGACTAACTCCCACACAAATTTTATATGATCCAAATTGGAACACTTATGAACGTTTAAAAGCATTCAATAAACCAATCGTAATCGATGAAGTAGCAACCACAAGCGTACGATATGAATGAAATTATGACCACGAAAAATCTAAATCTGAATACCTAAATCACGACCAACGCAAAGATTTACGATTATGACAATTGTGGACATTTTTAGTTGACCATCCTGAAATCGTAGCAGCTATTTATTTCAACGTTGATTATACACATTGACTTAGATTAAAACTAATATGAGAAGCTGATCGAGCTATAGTAAACCTAGATGAGAACAAAATATATGACTGATTTTGAAATCTAGAATCATTCTGAGAAAAAAAATTAGACAATATTTTAAATACGATATTTGATACAAAATACATAAAAATCGACGAACATGACATAACAATTTCACCAAGTTATGAAAGAGAAATAAAAGTAATTTCATCCATTATAAACAAAAAATCTGATACTATACTGGACAAAATAGCTCGGGTTCAAAAATTACAAACTATAGATTTTGGATCCGATAAAATAGACAAATCATTAGATAAATTACTAAATTTATACTTAGAAATAGCCCAAGAAGAGAATATTATATAAAATCCCTTTTTTTCATCACAAATTTTTTTATACATAAAATATATATTTTATATTATATTAGACAACCATGCAAAAAGACATTCTATTATTCTGAGTACAATGATGCGGAAAATGAACTCAAGCAAACATTTTTTTAGAAAACAACCCTAACTACAAATACTTTGAAGCCTGAAATATTTTCAGAGCTTTAAGCTCAAATAAAAATATCTTTTCAGACTATGTTTCATCTCGCATCCAAGCATGATTACTAGTAGAAGATAAATTAGTATTCTGACTTTTCGACTGCGGAACAAATCTATTAAATGAATGAGAATTTATGCTTTTGGACGGATTTCCTCGTAACTTAGACCAAAAAAACTACTTCACTCAACAATGGGCCAAAATTTGAAGAGATTATGTTTGTATAAATTTTGATTTATCTCGTGAAAAAGCCATCGAAAGAATCCAAAAAAGAGCCATTGAACAATGACGTGCAGATGATGCCAAAGAAGAAATAATTAACAAAAGGTTGGAAACTTTCTATTCTGAAACTTTACCTGTAATTCAAGCTTTTGAAGCTGAATGAAAAGTAATTACAATCAACGCAAATCAAAGCATCGAAGAAATACAAAATGAACTAATTTCAAAACTAAATTAATTAAAAAAAATGAAAAAATTTACACGAATTTTAGCAATAGCATCGATAACATTCATAACATGTTTTTCTTTTGCTCAAAACCAAAAAACTTGATATAAAATTAATATAACTCCAAGACTCGATTTATCAATTTTTTTAGCCAAAATAGATCATTCTAAATTACCCGACAATCACGTCCAGAAATTTGTCGGGGTAAATAAACCTTTTTACAACGTAAGTTATGAACCATCGGATTTAGTTCCCTTACAATGACGCTCACATATTTCAGCACAAACTAGACACACACTTAGAAAAGAAGCAACTGACAACTTAGAAAAAATGGCAAACGATTTTTACGCTACATTCTGAAAAAATATAGTTATCGCAAGTGCATACAGAAGTTACAACTACCAAAAAAATTCAATATCAGAAAGCTGTAAAAGAAGTGGACGATGCGCTAGAGAATGAGAATCTGAACACCAACTCTGATTAGCTATAGATTTATGGGAAGCTACAAATGAAAAAAAATTCTTATCTAAATACCAAAAATATTACGACCGATTACGCAATAATGCATATCTATACTGATTCCATCAAAGTTATCAAAATTGAAGAGAATTTGACGGATATTATATAGAACCACGACATCGAAGATATTTATGAACTTGATTAGCTACTAAACTTCACGATAGAAATATTACCTTCACTCAATACGTAACACTTTCCAACACATAAAAAATTCTCCAACACTAGTGGTCTTCACACCGCTTAACAAAGCAAGTCTCCTTTATCAAAGGAGAAATTTTTTGTTTTGCTTTTCCTTCCTTTTAAAGAGAATGTCTGAATGCCAGGAAATTTTTTAACAAAACTACTCAATATGATAAGTATAACAATTTTTCAAATCTAACATACTAGAAAGCTGATTAACATCTTTTAAGGTCAGCTTTTTGTATTTTTCTAAAATTTCCTCCAATGTATCTATTCTATTATATATCAAATACTGATCTCCCAAAAATGAAGCCATTTCATCCGAACTTTCTATTCACATCTGAATATTTCACTGTAAATATCAAATAGTCTTCTCAAATTCCTTCTGCGTAATTCAATTTTTAGCTAAATCCTCAACTTCCTCCCTAATTCTTTTCAATCAAAAATCAAATCTACTTTTGTCCATTCATGCTCTAATCATAAAAACTCAATTATATGGACTAGCTCAATGATAAGCTCAAATATAATAACAAAGTCCCTCTTTTGTTCTAATATTTTGAAATAAACGAGATGACATATTTCATCATAACACCCCCGCTAAAACTTTTGCTGCGTATTTTCTTTCATCTGTTCACAAAATTCAATCGGCGCAAATAATTAAATGATTTTGTTCTGTTCATTTTTTAAACAAGGATTCATGTTTTTTGGGGAAAACTTTTGGAAAATTTGGCTGACTCACAGATTTTTTTTCTTTCATTCAATCAAAATATTTTTCTATCAGTTTTTTTATTTTTTCTTTTTCTGCTCATTTACCAGCCACCACAATAATTAAGTTATCCTTTGTATATAAATAACTTCTATAAGTTTTTAAATCTGTTTGTGTAAAAGAAGAAACTGTTTTTTCAAATCAGATAACAGGACGACCAAAACTATTCTCTCAAAAATACCAAGTTTTCCATTTATTTGATACTAAACTTCTAGGATTATCTTCATACATTTTCATTTCTTGCATAATTACTCATTTTTCCTTTTCTAATTCCTCTTCATCAAATTTTGCATTCATCAACATATCTGCCAACACATCCATAGCCGTTTCTACGAATTCTGGAGCACATTTGATATAATATTCCACAGTATCACTACCTGTAGATGCATTATAGCTTGCTCATATAGAATCTAATGTTTCTGAAACTTCTTTTTGATCTTTATAACGCTCTCATCATTTAAAAAACATATGTTCTACACAATGAGCAATTCAACTTTGTTCAGCTGTTTCATATGTACTTCAAGCTTTACACATAATCTGAATCGTAATAGAATGAATATCATTCATCGGTGCAAATATACAATCGATTCAAGCAATTTTTTCTATTGAATATTTCATAACAATACATGAAAAAATATAAATTCTGAACAAAAAAGCTCGGAAGGTTAGGGATTCGAACCCTAGTTACACAAAGTGCAAACACGTACTCCAAACGTGCGCCTTCAACCGCTCGGCCAACCTTCCACACATTTAATTAAAAAATAATAATCGACTATCAAAATACAACCATAATTTTAAAAACATAATTCCAAAAAAGTCTGATTTTTTTTGCATTTTTTGACTATGTTGTATATAATAATTATTATAGATTTTTCATTTTTTGGAATCCACGATGGAAAATATTGAACAACTGAGAAAAGAAGTCGATGAAATTAGAACTTCATTAAATACATTGAAAAGTAATGTATCTCTTTCTGATTCTGAAAAAAAAAGTAAAGTCGAATCTATTAAATCTCAGGCAGAAACCGTAAAAGATAAAATTCAAAAAAGAATTTCTTCTCTTGAAAATAAAAGTGATGCAGCATCTAAAAAAGAAAAAGAAGAAGCTCAAGCACTTTTGGATAGCTTTAGCGAAATTACCAGTTTGTATAATTCTATTACAAATACACCTAAAAATACACCTAAAACTACACCATCTACTCAATCTCAACAATCCGAAACTGTAAGCCAAAATAAAAACATTTTTGAAAAAGCCAAAGATTGGATTTGAACTCAATGGAAGGATATATGGAAACAAGAAAAATGGGATGAAAGCCCTTGAACTAATATACTTCGTACATTATGATTTGCTGCTACATGAATTTGAGGTGCTGCATTAGCTTATAAATGATTAAAAAGCTTGTGGAATTCCACTTTCTGAAAAAAGAAAAAAAAAGGTAAAGATACTGATAATGAATCTGATGCCAAGGAAAAAGACAACACTCCTGAAAAAAAGTCTTTTTGGAATACAAAATTTTGAAAAGCTTTAACTTGGCTTTGAATTTGATCTGCCGCCTGAGGTGGAGTATATTTCCTTGGTAAAAAATTTAATCGATGGTGAAAAAGTAGTGATAAACCTACAGATAATTGATCTACCCATATAGAATGATGAAATTTAGGAAAATCAAAAGTAGACCACTCAGGCGGTAAATATGAAATAGATAATTTTAATATTACAGCCTCTCCTGAATCTAAACAAATATGGGAAAACCTGAAGTGAAAAGAAAAACCTGAACTAGAACCATTCGTTTGCGCAATGAAAGCTTATAAAGAAGAAAAAGAAAAATGACACCTCAATAACACAAAATATATTACTGTGGTAGATTTTACAAAAAATCAACTAACAAATAATCGTCTATTTGTAATTAATCTAGAAAACAACACCGTAGAATATGCTGAAAAATGCTGACATTGAGCAGGATCTGGTTGAGAGAATTGGGCAACATCATTCTCCAATAAAAGTGGTACTAATAAATCAAGTTTGTGAGCATTTATCACTCCAGACCACTCCAAGAAAAGCAATACCAAATCACGAACCTGATCATATCCAGCATGACAAGAATCATCTAATAACGCCTCTCAATGACGTTGAATTGCAATACATCCAGTAAGATCCCTTGTTTACAGATCGGGGACACCGACAAGCCTAGGATGTTTTACTATTCCAGCCTCTCAATCCTACGTAAATGGAATATTGGACAAAATAAACAAAAAATCTCTGTTTTTCGCATACGCAAAAAGCAAAAATTACTTTACACAATCTAAATACTTTCAACAAAATTCCAATGGTGGTTTTACAGCATAAAACTACTTACTACTAAGTAAACTATACTTTATACTAAGATTTTCCATTTCATCTTTCACTTTTTCATATTCTTGTTCAGCTTGCAAATATTGATCTCACTCTCATAAAATCTGCATACGCTCTCTAATTAACTGCAACTTATCTTCCAAACGCTTCATTTCTCTTTCCAAGAAATCAAGGGATTCCTTTTCCGCACCTTCTGATTCTTTTCCAATTTTCATTCATATCGTTATTATTTCATCAGCATCTACTTCATATCACAATAAATTCTGTTCATGTAATCTCAAATACGTAATATCAGATATACGAAAATACGACTTAAAAATTGTCTCATATTCCTTTAAAGATTCTCACAACGTAGGACTAGATTTTATAAAAATATCACAATATTCATGCTGTCTTATGTCACTTTTTATTTTCAAATTCTTTATTCTAACAAATGTTTCAAAAATTAAATTCGTATTATAGTCTATTGTCTTTTTCAATACAACTTTTTCAAACGGAACTACAAAATTTTTTCAAGAAATATAACTCAAAGCATCAACATACTCCGGAATCAACGGATATAATATAGTTAATAAAAAATTTAAAAAATAAGAACAAACATATTCAACATTTTTCGTAACATGTAATTTTTGAATTTCAAGATACCATGAAAAAAACAAATCTTGAACTGACAACTTAAAATACTTAAAAAAACTAACATAAGAATCAAAATCTTTTACATCTTTCCACTCCTCACACAAATTATCCAACTTGTACATTACAAACAAATCAGCTCAATCAAAATCTCTCTGAGAATTACTCAAAACATTTTCTATCTCTTCCGACAAAAAACCATTTTTTACACAAAATCTAACAGCATTCCATATTTGTTTCAAAAAAATACTATTCAATAAAATCTCTTTTTGATTATATGTCTTATTCAACAAAAAAGATAATCTAACAGGATTTTCTCAACACAAATTAAACATATTCCACTGAGACTGTTCCAATTGTAATTTTGTTAATTCTTTTTCTCATAAAAGCTCATTATCCCTATCGTAAGACATCTCCAAAAACTGTGTTGAGATTGATTTTCACAAAAATAAATACTGCAAAATTATTTCATAGAATATTCTTCTCCTCTCCTTTTCATCATAAACTATTTTCGTATTTATCTTCGAATGCCCATTATTATCAACATAACATGGAATACAAAACTGAATAAAATCCGGATCCAAAACATCCTCAGAAATTCCATGAAAATTTAAGAATAACCAATTTCAATCTTTTTTCAAAAATTTTGAACCAATTACTAATTTACGACAATCACTTATTGTAGAATCATTTTCATCTGTCAAATTCTGAAATATTTTTAATAGTTTTAAATGTTCAGATTTTTCTCATATTTTTTCAAACAAATCTTGTATAAAATAGCAAATCTTCTTCTCATTTTGAGAAAAAATTTGGAATATCTTTTCATATTCACATATTTTCCATAAATCCTTCTTTTTATCGTAAAATCATCTATTTCATAAAACTCATATACGAGCCAAAGATAATAGAACAAAATCAAATCACTTTTGGATAGAAAAATCATCTTCGCTAAATAAATACTCCTCCAAATCAAAAAATGAAAAATCTCAATTGGAATCAGACAACATTGGCACTTTCCATCAATAAGGCAACTGACTATTACATACTATACTACTTGGTAAAAATTTATCTAATTCTTCAATAATTTTATCCTTTAATTCAAGTTTTCTTTTTTCCAAAGAATTTAATTCATTACGTAAATCATTTTCCTCTTCTAAAACTTCATCAGCTTGTTCATCCTTCATTAAAACCCTCACAGACTTTATATTATCATCAACTTGATTTATTTCATCAAATATCCCTCAAAACTTATCATCAATAAAAGAAAATCTCAATTTTTTCTCAAAAATATCATCCAATATTTTCTTCTTTTCCTCCGTTGTATCAATAACAATCTGATCTATTTTGAATGGCACCAAACGTTCATTTGTATACTTCAAATATGGAACTTTTCTTAATACTTCTTCCTTTTCAGTTAGATTTCAAATATCTCACATAAATCACTCTATATTTTTATAATACTTATTTCTTTCTTGTCCAATAAACGCCTTTTCACTAATATAGTCTGTATACAATCATTCTTTATCAAAAACATAAACATCCATTGGTAATCAATATATCTTTGCTAACTCTATACTCTCTTGATCAGAACAAGGACATATTCTCTTTATTCAATTGTTGCACGCTATATTTACATTCTCATCTCATATAACTGGAATTTGACGATTACTCAAAGGAATTATTGCTTTTTTTCATATATGTTTATTATACCTTTTATCTTTAGGATGTACCAATATCCCGACATCTCAACAACATAAATCTATATCATCAGCTACTATAGGTAATGCCTCACATTTAGATCAAATAAAATATTTTATTGTATAACTATTCATTTTTTTCTCTTTCCATACTATATGATTACTAGGTATGGAACATTGTAAATTAAAAGACCAATAACAAATATTAGTTTCCCTAGAAATTTTTCACTTTAAATGCAAAGAACGAAGCTGATCCAAAATATATAAATAAATACTAGAATCCAACATCAAAAACTTATGCGGACTCGAAAAATTTGTATTTATTATTTTACTATTTGCATTAAGATTTTTTTTAATAACAGACTGTATATGTCTCTCCAATTTATCAACTCATACTTGAGGCAACTTTTGGTTTCTCTTATAAAAAAAAGAAAATGATGAACTTATGTTTTTAAATTGATTATTTGATATCAAAAAAAGATTCTGATAATCCTGATTTTTTTCATAAGATTTGGAATGCTTTAAATTTTCTAGACAATTAAAAAAATCTCTCAAATATATCAAGTAAAAATCATCATATGACATTTTATCCGACACATTCAAAGAAACAGGCATAAACACTGAAAAATCAGACTTTTCAACCTTTCTCTTTTCCCTATAATATTTCGACCAATTTTGCAAATCTCTCGGATTATATTTTTTAGGAAATTTTATCATTTTTTTATTATTTTATAATTATATATTAAACCTCTGTTTCCTTAAACAGCTTTATTCAAAAATATATCATCAAAGTCAAACACAACAACAAGAAAAAATTTTCAGCTGGACCTACTTGAACTCTAGTAGCCCCAGACAACTCCAATTCCTCACCATCATCACACACTCATACAACCCAAAAATACAGAAACTGATCTTGCTCTGAAGTATGATCAAATGGATATTCATAACTAGTCTCACTTGTTTCATAAACTTTTGTCTTATTCTTTCATAACTCATCTACAGAACTGTAAACGATATACTTTGAAACATTTTCTACTTTATCCCACATAAGATAATAACTATCTCATATTTTCTTAGTGCGAAGCGAAATATTTTGCACTGTACATCTCGGCACATTTGGAGAAATATCAGCCATGTTTACTCACTGTCAACTTGATGCACTTGGTTTCGATATAACAAATTGAACTGTTTTCGACGCAGCACCATGCTTTTGCTGACCTTCTCGATATGGTGTAATATTCATAAATATTTCTTTATCATACGGCACATTAGTAAAGACAAAAGACTCTGAATCTGTCCATTTTTGTCAAGAAAAATTTAAATCACCATCAATCCAATAATTAACAATATATCAAGAAGTAACTCAATTCACTACATTCCAAGAAATTTTTACACTCTGTTCCACTTCATCTATATCAGTAATTATTTCTCAAATTTCAGGAGCTCATCATACATATATTCTTTTTACATCTTGATACGTTTTATTTGTTGAATTGTTATCAGACGATATCACTAAATCCATTGAGACTTCTCATGGAGAAACAAGGAAAACTCTTTGACTAAAAACTCAATTTCACTCCTTTTCCAAGAGAGCACTATCTTCATCACTCCTATCCGACAATTTCAACTTTACAGACTCAGCCATTTCATCAGTATAAACCAGTATTTTTACGACATCTCAGACTTTCAAGCCATTTTCTGGAGTAACCGTAATATTTTTAAATCACTCCACATTCTTTGGCATATAGGTAAAAGTAACGTTATCGGACAATCATAAAACATTTCATTCTATCACATCATGACACTCTAGTCTCAAAACATGGTTTCACGGCTGTACATTTGAAATTCACTTATAAATAGTACCTTCTCAATCTGACGAAGTTTCTCAAACAAGCTGATCATCAATATACACTGATATATTTGAATTAGGCAACTCTCTCACATTTGCAAGAATTTGTAGATTCTCATCAGTAAGCACAGCATTCGCTGCCGGTTCAAGAACTTCTATTTGATACTCTCAAGCTCAAGCTCTTCATCTAACAACTTCTACCATTTGCCTTCATAATACTTTTTCATCTTCATCATTATAATCAAGAACCTCTATATAAAACTTTCAAACCTTTTTTATCTCCAATCATTTCTGAAATTCTTTTGATCAAAGATCCGAAGATTCAAATTGATACGTTCAATTGTTTGGCAAAACAAACTCATTTCTATTAAGGATTTTTCACTCTTCATCCGTAATTTTCATAAATATTTCTCAAGCATATGTAGACATTTTACTTCAATTTTTCATCATCGTAATCTCTATATTTGCGGCCTCTCATTGCTTCATAGGACTTTTTACCGTAATTTCTGCGCTATCAGGCAAAATATTACTTTGCGCAAAAATATATCACACAGTTACACCAAGTAAAACAAATAATCCTAATAAAAATTTCTTCATATTTTTAACTAGAATAAATAAATATTAATGCTCTTTTACATCCGTAATATCATCTAAATTTCAAACCGAAAACATCTCTGCTCACTTCACATACTCAAGTGTAACATCCTCAGAATCTCAGTTATACGGTATTTCAAATATTCATTCATCATAATCTAAATCCTGATATCAATCTACAGTCAAAATCAAATTTCACTCATTCTGTCTAATATTGTTTATAGAACAATTACTTTTCAACTCATCTATCAACCGCTCAATTTCTCCAGGATTATACAAGATTGAAACCTCAAGAATTCACTCATTTCTAACTTGTTCTGAAAGAAACACTTCAAAAATCTGATTTTGCTTCTTATATCCTGCTCATCGTTGAGTTGACTCAAAAAAATCTTTTTCAGTTATAGACAAAACGCTTGCTGATAAATCTTTAGCATCATATTGAAATATTGCAACTATATAAGCTAAAGCTATTCCAATCAAGCATATAAGTATATACTTTCCTACACTTCTGACACTACTCATTATTCAATAATCATACAAAATACATAATCATACCTATTATGTGTAATAATGTTATATAAAAAGTCAAATCAAAAATACTTTCATTTTGACTTTTTAATCAGAAAACGTAGATTAAAAATAATATTTATTTTCATTTTAAAAAATGTGGTGAATCTATATTTGAATATTGCTATTAGGTGTTTGTCTATGATATCTGATTTTTTATTTACGCTACGAATATAAAGATACCGTAAACGAATTACGTTCTCATCTAAAAGAAGCTAACAATCAAATCCAATATTTACAAGAAGAATTAGATGAATATATGCTGCAAAACAAAATTTTAAAAGAAAAAACTACCGAACTTTTAGAAAAAAATGATGATCTAAACGAAGTCGTTTCAGAACTAAGTAAATACTACGTACACATGAAAAAAGCTAGCGAAAAAACCCAAGAATTAAATGATTACCTTACAGATCCTGATGATACAATAGAAGAAAAAATTAAAAAGAACAATAAAAAATCTGATGAAGAAAAAAAGTTTTTCTAGTTTTATAAAGAATTCCCAAAATCATGTGATATGATAGCAAACACGTTGAAATCTTATGACCAAAAGAATGATATAATGCAGTGGCATCTCAATATAAACAATCTCACGAACATTTAAACTCCTTTTATCACGTAGAATTTTTACGTTTTTTACCTAGATGAAAAACTTTCAAAATTATCGATTTATGAGCCGGAGACGGAAGAATGTTTTCAGTTTTAAATTCACTTCCTCATAGAGAAATCACAGCATGCGATATTTCAGAAAAAATGCTAGAAAAATATCCAAAACAAGCTAAGAAAAAAATTGTAGATTTAGAATGAGAATTCCCTTTTGAAGATAATTCATTCGATTTAGCATTCTGTTTTTTTACTCTCGAACATATCGAAAATATAGAAAACTTTTTCAATGAAACATACCGTATTTTATCAAACGATAGTCAAATTTTTATAGGTCATTTTTTTCAAAGAAGAGAATTTGAACGAACTGCAAATCAAATGAAATTCAAAATTCAACAATATAAACGCTCAACTGAAGAAATTTCACAAATTATGAAAAATTGTTTTTTCAATGTAGATATCATTTCAATGAGCGATAAATGAGCACATACAGGAGATTTAATTATTTGAAAAAAGTAGGAATTTTAACTCCTACTTTCTATCTAATTTATTTTTTAACAATTATCTCTTAATAATTGCCTCAATTGCCGCAAAAGAAGTATTATCTTTTTCATTCACAATAATATATAATTCATCACCAGGTGCTCCCTTAAAGAAAGTTACAGCTGCTTGATTAAGAAAATAAACTGTACCTTCATCAGTAACTGCTGTAAATTTATTTTCATCTGTACGAGATAAAATTGCTCTCAAATGCTTTCTTTCTGCTGGTTTTATAAGCTTATAAATAAACTTTCAATCAGGCATAACTTTTAATTTTAACATATCTCCAGGAACAAGTTTTGTCTTTGAAGAATAATTCATAGGAACTGGATACTTTTTTTGATCATTTCCAACCATAAAATATCCATCAAATAATCACTCTATTACTTCTACTCACTCTTCATAATAACTAGTAAGTTCAGCATTAGCCACTTCTTGTCATTCCACAGAAGACAAAGATTTTAAATCTGATGGATCAAAATCAACTAACTGATCCAAAATAACTTTCATCTTCTTAAGTTCTACTTCAACATTTCAGATTTCATTACGCAAAAAATTAATCATTTGTTGATGCTTCTTCATAACTTCTGGATCTATAGATCATGCTGAGGATTTTTTAAGTGTTGGTTTCACTTGTTTTAAACTTGGTCTTTTGTTTTCTGTCATTTTTGTTTTTTTTATTTTTGTAAATAAAATTTCATATATCTAGTATACACGTTTTTTTTAATAATGCAAATTTTTACCGACAAAATTCACAACAAAATTTCTAGTAAAAAACCTGAATAAAAATCCCCATTCTTTAGCAAAACAAGGATTTATATCTAAGAACTTAAATTCATGCCCCGGCGCGGAGTCGAACCGAGATTACAGTCTTCGCAGGACTGTGTCCTATCCATTGAACGACCGGGACAAAAACACATTTCAACTACTAAATTATACAAAAAACTCACAAAAAAACAAGTTAATATTACTTAAATATAATATCTTCTATCTCCATTTTATATCAAATATCTGATAATTTTTGGTTTATCTTCTCAATTATATCTAATTTTTCCTTAAAAATCTGAATTCTCAATTTTTGATCAACCGTTTTTAGAAATAATTTATTGTGCCTCACATATCAAGTTAAAACTTCATCCTGAATTTCAGTATCAACTTTTTCAATTCATAAACAAGATTTTATTTCATTCATTACAATACTTCCAATCATATTTTTACCACGATGCTGAATGGATAATCTTTTCCTCATTAAATCTTTTATTCCATCCATATTCAGATTTATAAATAATAAATATTACTTCTTTTTAGTTGTTGATTTTTTCTTGGTAGTTTTTGCCTTAGCATTTCCTCATTTTTTTGTAACCGTTATTCAAATTATAGAAAGGCAATCATCTAATATCAAATCAGATGCGTCCTTTCATCATTTAGGAATTTTATAATTCTTCTTATCATATTTGATATACGGACCATAAGGACCATTTAATACTTCAATTTTACCTCATTCATACTCAAATTGATTAATATTTTTATTATTTTCAAATTCTAATTTTTTCTCAATAACTGGAATAGCTTGTTCCAGTGTAACCGTATAAGGATCCAAAGGTTCTTCTAGATTTCTTGGGAAAGAAGCATAAATATTTTTTATCTTAAAATAAGGTCAAAATCTTCATATAGCCACAGACACCTTTTCTCATTTATATTCTCATATTTCCCTTGGAAGAGCGAAACACTGCAAAGCCTCATCAAGAGTAATAGTTTCCAATGATTTATCACTTGGAATATTTGCATATTTCTTATCTGGATCGTCAGAATTTCAAATTTGAATAAATGGTCAAAATTTACCCGTTCTAGCAATTACTGGCTTTTTAGATTTCGGATCTTCTCATAAAACTATTTCAGATATAATTCTGTCTACTCACTGAGCTTTGACCACTTCATCATGGAATGGACCATAAAATTCATGCATCATTTTTATTCGTCAGATTTTTCCTTCTGCAATTTCGTCAAAATCCGTTTCAACTGATGCTGTAAAATTATAATCCATAATATTATCAAAATTCTGCATTAAGAAATCTGTAACATCCCTTCATGCTTGAGTTGGAAATAGTTTTCATTTTTCAGCTCAAGTATTCTGATTTTTAACTTTTTCAGATATACTTCACTTTTCCAATGTAATTTCTGCATAATCTCTTTTTTCTCACTCTCTGTCCTCTTTTACTACATATTTTCTATCCTGTATTTTTGTAATAATCGAAGCATACGTAGATGGACGTCAAATTCATCTTTTTTCCAATTCTTTAACTAAACTAGCTTCTGTATATCTTGGTGGATGTTTTTTGAATTTTTCAGTACTGACAATTTTAGACATGTCCAAAACTTCTCACTTTTCTAATTTTGGTAGCAAAACTGTATCTGAAGTTTCATCATCATCTGTTCATTCGGAATAAACCTTTAGAAACCCATCAAACGTAATTACTTCTCATTCAGCAATAAATTTACTTTTTGCTCCAGAAATATCTATTGTAACTATTGTTTTTTCAACACTTGCAGGAGCCATTTGAGAAGCAATAGTCCTTTTCCATATCAAGTCATAAAGTTTTTTCTGAGATGGATCATCTCAAGCACTACGTACTTCCAAATGTGCTGGTCTAATACATTCATGTGCCTCTTGTGCTCATGCAGATTTAGTTTTATACGCTGTAGGATTTGAATATTTTTCCCCATAATCTCTTATAATTTCTTGTTTTGCTGCATTTACTGCATCTTGAGAAAGATTTACAGAATCCGTTCTCATATAAGTAATCTTTCATGATTCATATAATTTTTGAGCAAGTTGCATTGTACGAGACACTGAAAATCAAAGTTTTCTACTAGCTTCTTGCTGTAAAGTAGAAGTTGTAAACGGTGCTGATGGAGATTTTTTTCATGGTTTTTTTTCTACATTTTCCACACTAAATTTAGCATTTTTACAATATTCCAAAAATGGAATAACTTCATCCGATTTCTTAAATTCTTTATCTAATGTTGCAGGAAACGATTTTTTAGAATTTCATGAAAAAGTCCCAACAGTTTTAAATGATGAAGTTGTATTAAATTTTTCTATTTCCCTCTCTCTTTCTACAATTAAACGTACAGCTACGGACTGAACTCTTCATGCAGAAATTCATCAAACTACTTTTTTCCACAATACTGGTGAAAGCTCAAATCATACTAAATAATCCAAAACTGACCTTGCCTGCTGAGCATCTACTAAATTCATATCAATCGTTCTTGGATTTTGAACAGCATTTTTTATAGCTTTTTCTGTAATTTCATGAAATACAATCCTTGGTGTTTTATCTATAGGTAATCATAATTCATTGGCAACATGCCATGCGATGGCTTCTCATTCACGGTCTTCATCGGTTGCGAGCCATACTTTATCAGCATTTTTTGCTAATGTCTTAAGCTCTGATACTACTTTTTTCTTCTCTGGATTAATTTGATATAATGGTTTAAAATCATTCGCTATATCTACTCACTTTCCATTCCTGGGCAGCTCAACAATATGTCAAAGTGAAGCTTTCACCTCAAAATCCGATCATAATATTTTCGTTATAGTTTTAGACTTTGCAGGAGACTCTACAATTACTAGATTTTTAGCCATATTTTATAAAAATACATAAAATATTAATCAATTGAAGATACTACAAAAGTAAAAAAGAATTTCAAGTATGCTTTCAAATGCCAGTTGACAACTAATCATTTATCTCTTTATAAGAAATTTTTATCCTAGATTTAACAATAGGAATAGACCTATACCATAACGGCGTACTTATCTTAACGCTTCATATTTCATCATACGTTGAAAGAATGTAATTTCTAGCATCATCCACATCTAATCACGCAATCTTATCTTTTATATCAGAAAGAATCTGTTTAGGATCATTTTTAAAATCATAAGTCTGAATCACATCAATTTGTGTAGGAATTGTAAATACTTTTCAAGATTTTCTAATTTCATCTGCATTTGTTGTATTTGAATCTTTCAAGAATTGCAAAGTTCACGAATTTATTTTTACAACCAAACTATTTTCAAAAGGTCTTTCACTAACATATGTCATAAAAATCTGATATATATCCTCCCGCATAACATAATTATAATGATATGTTACATATGCCGTTCACTTTATTATAGGCGAATTATCTCAATCAGATTGCTCAACTTCAATATTATTAAATGTAGTTGTAGTAATTGTTTCAAATGGAAGTACAAATCATCATGTATTTGGTAAATTCTCTGCCACAATTGCCATTTTATTGGCATAAACCTGTTCCGTCAATTTTTGTTTTAGCTGTTCTATATCCTCACTTGTCACGCTTCCTATGGATTCACTTTCCCATCAATAAAAATTCTCAATACTTTCCGCCCATATATCTTTTGCCAAAAAAGATTCATCCAAATTCTGAATTAACATTGGTGTTTTAAACTTTATATTTCAACGTATACCTATCAACTCTCAAGCATTATCATTTTCATTAGCCCTAACTCCTATAACAGTCTCTGAAGGCACTTCTTCCGAACCTGGACTAAGAATAAAATCATTCTCAGCTAAAAATATTAAACCATCTTCGGTAACAAATTTTGTATCTTTAACCAAAACGTATTCTTGTGATAATTTATTATAAACCTTTATCTTTCCACGAGATGGATTCGTAATATACTTACTATTCGCCGTAGAAATAGATAAATCATGCTTATAATCTATCTGTCATGTATAAAAAGGCACATACAAAAACCTAGTTTCTACTTCTGCATGAGGATCATTATTTGGATAATAACGCACATTATAAATAATAGTTTCACTAGTTTCTGAAGGTTTAATCACAATATTCGCACTCGGAATAATCAACGAAATTACAAACCATAGAATTCAAAGAATTAATAAAATCTCTAGAATAAAAATCAGAATAAATAAATATTTTTTATTTTCATAAGTATGTAGATGAAAATTCTTAATATTAAAGAAAAAAAGATAGAGTTTATTCATAAATTGCTCTACACGTTTTTCTCTTTCATAGTTAACATTTAATCAAACAGCCTGATAATATTCTCTATTTTTTTTATTTTTAGTAACAAAAACAGCTTTAATCTGATTTTTATCTATAATTTCTTTAATCTGTTGTCATCGCCATTCATTATCAAAAAGATTGTGCTCCGGATCTATAAAAATTTCAACATCTCTACGTGATGGAATTTTCTCTAAAGCTTTAAATATTTTGTATAAACTATCTGTTTTTAAGAAGAAGAATTTCATAAAGATACATAAATAGAGCTCTTAAAATCTTTTTTTATCCCACTTTATTGCCGTAATTACACAATGTAATATCACAATAATAGAAGCATATTGTTTTATATCAAACGCCAATCATCAAACCGTCATAATTCAATGTCTAGGATAAGATTGAAACAAAAAAGCAACACCCAAAACAATCAAAATTCATATAATTCACCGCATTCACATTCAGTTTTTTTTAAGAATTATACTCAATAATGAAATAACAAAATGGATAGCAAAAACTCCAAAAGAAATAAATAATCAAACTGGGTACACACCATCAAATTTAGTTAATGCACTATCATCACTTAATGCACGAATCGCAAAAATACCATCTGTTGGATTTCATATAACACTATCTCCTAATGTCAAAAATATTCAAAATATAATAATAGAATTCGCCAAAGACATAAACAAAATATCAGCCCATATTTTTTTATTTTCCGTTCTCTTTATACTAGCAAAGAATACACCAAAACATAACCAAGATGCCAGCAAAATTCACAAATAATTAAAGTTAAAATTCTGAGGGCTAAACAAAGTAATCCATGCCTGAATAGAATTTGGAATATATATTCAAGTTTCAAATAAAAATGCAACATAACGTCATAGTATATACGAAAATATTATTCGTACCGGCAACCAATAAAATAACTTCAAAAAATCCTGATGATTCTTTTTAGTCAATACCCATGCTGTCACCAAAAATATCAAAAACGCTATAATAGCTCAGATTAACATCATTGATATTTTAGTTCCAAAAACCTCAATATACGGATACATTTTTACAAATAAATTTTAAATAGTAACACATTTTTTAACAAAAATTACCTCAAATATTGAATAATCTTTGTTTCTCTAATTCAAGAAATTCTTATAATTCCAGGATAATCAAGCTGATCCTCGATTTTTACTCAGATTTCTTCAAGCACTTTTTCTACATCTTGATCTGGAACTTCTTTTGGATCAACGTAAACCATAATTTCTCTTCAAGCTTGCATAATATGAACTTTGTCTACTCATTCCACTTCCGTTATTAATTTTTCAAGTTCTCACATCTTTTCTATGAATAATTCTTTTGTATCAAATCTAGCACCAGGACGAGATGCAGACATAGCATCAGCAGCAGCAACTACCCAAGAAATCGGATGAGTCATCGCTACATCATAATGGTGAGATTCTGCAGCATTTATTATTATTGGATCCATTCACCACTTTCTAAGCAAATCTGCTCACAATTTTGTATGCGATTCTCAAGTTGTTGAAAGGATTTTTCAAACATCATGTAATAATCATGCTTTTTTAGCCATAACAGGATCTAGTCATACTTCGATTGCGATTGCTTCAGCAATTCTTGCTACTTCTACAGAATGTTGCCAAAGACTTTGTCCATAACTGAAACGTAAGAAAAACTGTCATATCGTTTTTACAATTTCAGGACTCATCATTGGAAGATTTAGAATACTCAAAGCTTCTTTTCACTTTTCAATAAAAGTCTGTTCCAAGTCAGCAACGACTTGATTGTAAATTTTTTCGATATACATTGGATTAATTCTTCAGTCCTTTACTAATTTCTCCAAAGTCTGAGCAGCAATAAATCTTTTTTCATGATCAAATGATGATAACTTCACACATCCAGGAGTATCATCAATAATTAACTCAACTCATGTAGTTTTTTCAAAAAATGAGATATTTCTTCATTCTCTTCAAATTAATTTTCCTTTGAATTCTTCATTTGGTAAATCTACCGTTTTTGTAGTAAATTCATCAATATTTTGAGTGGCTAATTTTGGCAAAGATTGAACTATAATTTTTGCCGCTTCATTTTCTGCTTCCTCCGTTTTGATCGTCTTATATTTTTCTACAAAACGTTCAATTTCAGAAGCTTGTTCTTTTTCAATCATAGCAAAAATCTGTTCTTTTGCTTCTTTTGGAGAAAGTTTTCAAATTTCAGATAACTTTTCCATTTGCTGTTTTACCACATCTTCAGCTTGCTGACGTAAATCAAGAACTTTTTTCTTTTCTTCTTCTAGTTTTTCTAATCTTTGTTCCATTTTTTCTTCTCTATCCAAAAGACGATTTTGAATTTCTTCCATTTTTGCTAATCTTTGTTCTTCAATTTTTTCAGCTTTCTTTTCTGCTTCTGCAATACGTTGCTCTCATTTTTTCTTTGCTTCTTCTAAGATTTCTTCTTCAATTTCTTTGGCTCTAGCCATTCTTTCCTTGAATTTTAGAGCTTTTTCTGTCATGGTTTTCTTATAACCAAAAAATCATCCAATTCATCAAAGAATTGCTCCTCACACTACGAGGAGAATAACAATAAGTGTAGACATTTTATATGTATATATGATATTTTAAAAATATGCAAAATTACACCTATCTAGTTATATAGAAAATTTACTATAAATTCAAGATAAATTTTGCTTGATTTTTCCAACATTAAAAATACATTTATTACAAACTATTTTTATCATTTAACCATATATTAATGACTGAAGAAATTAAAAATTCCGAGCCGACCAAAGAAAAAAACACAGTTGCCCTTATATGAATGATTTGTAGCATTATTTGACTTATTTGTTTAATAACAATCATTTGAATACGATTTTGAATAATTCTTCTAACTATTTGATTCATATTATGAATTATCGGACTGCTCTATAAACCTAGGACCAAAGCTCGAATTGCAGTTATAATTCCAGCTATAGTCTGAATTATAGCTACAATAGGATTAATTTATGTTAAAAACTCGATAAAAGTTCCTGCTACCGAATTCGGTACACGATTTGAATCACTAGCAGAAAACGAAACATACTGAAACCTTTTAGAAGATAAAGCTTTTAGAGATTCAGTATCTAATGAATTTAAAAGAATAATCACCACAAAAACTAAAGACGAATTTAACGAACTTTACAATGAAACTTCTTGATCAGATACCATTGAGAAATGGAGCTACGTTTTCTTCTGATTAATAAAAGAAAGCATAGAAAACACACTAGAAAAATACTGACTAGAACCTGAAGCTTTGGATGTTGATGAAGAAAATGTTGACGAAGAAGAAATAAATGATGAAGAAGTTGATGAAGAAACAAATGAAGATGAAGAAGATATTAACGAAGAAGTAACTAAAGAAGAAAATGTTGATGAAGAAACAGATGAAGAAGATAATAACAAAAATGAGGACAAAGAAACGAAAAATGAAAGTGTAGAAGTTTTCAACAACTGAGAAAAAAACGATATTGAAGAAATCATTGATATTTTAGAATAAACCCACTCATAACAAAATTATTCAAGAAAACGGAGTTAATCTTCAAAAACGGAGTTAACTTCAAAAACTCCGTTTTTTTTACCAAATTACCAAAATAATTATTTAAATTATTACAATTTTTTCTAACTTGCTTTTATTTTACGAATTTATATAATTATTTTTAGATTTTAATTATGTGCTTTTCTATGGCAAAAAAGAAGGGCGATGAAAAACTATTAGCATTACTCGATATAGTTATCGATACTTATATCAATAAGTGAGAACCAGTAGGTTCAAAGTTTTTGAATTCGTTAGAGGAAATCGATGATGCTCCATCCACACTCAGAAAGCATCTGAACCAATTAGAAAGACAGTGAATGGTTTATCAACCATATAATTCTAGTTGAAGAATTCCAACTGTAGATTGACTAAAACTATATATCGAGAATTATCTCCAGCAAATGGAAGATATGCAAAGTTTGGAAGTAGATAATGCTAGACAAAACATGAAAGAAATGGTAGAAATGCTATGAGGTTTGGTCGATGGAGTAATAATCTGATTTCTCAGAAATGATGAATATTACTATCTATGAGTGAATAATTTGCTTAAAGAAACAGACAAAGAGCATCTAGATGAAACAAAATCTATTATCTCATTCATTGAAGAAAAGAAAATTGTAAAACATATCGATTGAAAAATTCTGAAAAAAAATCAGATATACTACACATTTATGGAAGACGATAATACAACAATTTCTGCAGTATATACAAAAGTAGTATTAGAATGATATGACTGTATTTTAGCTATAGTTTGACCTCTTAGAGTAAATTATAAAAAAAATGTAGCTATCCTTTCACAAGTTTTACAAAAATTAGACCAATAAAAACAAATCTGAGTTAAAAATTTTCCAAACTATTTATTTTTATGAAAAATTAACAATATGCCAAGAGATGGAGAAAAACCAAAGAATTACGTAGAATTAACTAAAGATATGATTTTAGAAAAAGTTAAAGACGATCTTACTTCACTCAAAAAAGAAATACCGAATATAACAACCAAAAAAGCAAAAACTGAACTTGAAAAAATTAACGACTGGCTCCAATGAACCAATAATCTAGCATGAGAAACAAAAGAAATAATTTGAAACAATATTAACAATTTAATACTTCATTTAGAGTGAAACATAGAAGAAAATATCGAAAAATCTAATCTAGAATCAGAATTAAATGAAATGATAACTATGCTAGAAAATTTAACACAAAAAGATTTAGCAGATTTAAAACGAGATATTCAACACAATAACCAACAACGACGAATACCTTCTGAACGTCCAACTGAAGTTCAAGATTGACTTGATGCTGCTTCAAATAATTTAAAAAACTTACCTAACGATAATAATCCAATTGCAAATTGGGCACTCAAAAAAATACGTGAATATTTATGATAAAATTTTTTATTTAAAACTAAAACATGAAAGAAATCGTACAAAGTGCATGATGAATTGTCTACTATCTAGACAAAGACTGAGAACCTAGATATTTAATAATCAAACGTCATGCTTTATCTGGAAAAATAGAATGGGTTGCTCCTAAAGGGAAAATCCAAATTTGAGAAGACGAAAAAAAAGCTGCAATTAGAGAAATCTGGGAAGAAACCTGACTAAAAAAAGAAGATTTGATTGTAAAACAATTACTTTGAACCACATCTCTCAGAAGTAGTGAAACCAAATTATGACATTTAGACAAAGATGTTACATATTTCTTGATGAAATACACTTGAGATCCAAATTCTGTAAAATTAATTGAATGAGAATGATATATTTGAGTTTATAAACGAGCAACAATAGAAGAAGCACTATGATTAATGTATTATGCCGATATTCGTGAATTAGTTAGAAAAAGTTATTTTATGATTAGAGAAGAAAAGAAAAATCAATGAGTTAAAGCTAACTTTTTTGATAAACTATAAAATTTTCTATCACTCAGTTGATTGATTATCCGTATTTTGATTTTGTTCTCATCCTGTATTTTCGGCTCATTCTGTATTTGCAACTCATTCCGCACTTCAAGATCACTCCGTATTTTCAGTTCATTCTGCACTCGTTGCATCTCCTGAATCTGGAAGATCATTTTCCTCAATTCATAATCAAAGCCTCGTTCTAGTTTCAGCATCTACAAATTCTCTCCTTCTTCAATACTTTTTAGCTGAATACTCCTTTAAAATAGGAGGCATCCTTTTATCTTGATAATCTTTTGTATAAATAGAATTCATACTAAACACACGCGTTGTAGCGTTATCAATATTCAATTTCACATAAGATTTATAGTTTGCAATTCATACAATATCTTGTCCGGAAAGTACTGGAGCATATTCTTTTTCCAAAAATTCAGCATCGGGCGCACCGACCTTAAATGACATCATCGTACCAACGTTACCAAATACGGCTGCCTTTACATCTGATTTTCATCATCAAGGATCTCCAAGTCCTTTTGGTGGATCAAGCTGCGCAATATACTGGTGTGCCATAATCAATCCAAGTCTATACTTTCTGGCTTCTGATAAGATATCTGCAAAAGTTCACGATACAAAGTTCTGGAATTCATCGACATATAGATAGAAATCCTTTCTTTCTTTTTCAGGAATTGCTGCCCTAGCCATTGCTGCATTATAAACCTTCGAAACAATAATCATACCCAAAAGTTGAGCATTCATTTCTCAAATTTTACCTTTTGAAAGATTAATAAGAAGTATTTTCTGATTATTCATTATATCATCAAATTTAAAAGCTGATTTCGTTTGTCATATAATATTTCTAATAAGTCTATTTGTATTAAAGGATACAAATTTAGAAGAGAAATATGGAATAATTTCCTGTTTTTCCCTATCTCACATAGCGTTATAGGTTTTTTCCCACCAATTTCTTACCACAGCATTCGTTACTTTCTTAAGTTTAAATTCACGATATGCATCATCTGTAAAAAGTCTAGTAACATCAAGTAACGTTGGTCTATCTTCAAAATCCTCAAGCAATGTTAAACTTCCATATTTAAAATATTCCTGAATTCTCGGTCAGAATATCTCAGGTCAGAACATTTTCAAAAATATTTCCGTGGCATCATTTACAGTTCTATCTGCCTGATCAAGATTATCAATTTCATAAAGATTAAGTCACATTGGCCTTTCTTCATTTCATGCCTCAAAATATACCACATCTTTCGCTCTTTCTTTTGGAATATAATCAAGCATATCTTCCGCTAAATCTCCATGAGGATCTATCAGACAAATTCCATCTCAATTCCAAATGTCTTGTCTAGCTAAAGTTTGTAAAAATACTGATTTTCAGGTACCTGATTTTCATATACAATAATGGTGTCTCGTTCTATCATCACGCTTTATATATACAGGAGAATACACATTTCTATAAATATTAACTCATAAAAGGACTCATCATTTATATATCTTATATCACCTTATTGTTTTTTCTTTCTTCTCAACTATAAATATCTTTCAATCTTTTTCTTTAACTCCATTTTTCATCTTCTCATCATCAGTACATTCAGATAATGGTTTCACTACCTCACTTTTATTTACAATTCTAATAAAAATATTTCAATCCTTTTCCACAACATTACTATCCTGTCTTTCTTGATCAGTTAACTCAGAGACAGGTTTTTCTATTTTTCACTCTTCTGTCTTTATCTCCACAAAAAATATTCAATCTTTTTGTGTAACACCATAGGATGCATCATCCACACACTCCGAAATTAACTTAAATGTTTCATCCTCATGAATTACTTTCATCAAAATATTATCTCCATTTTCTACTATATTATGTTTCTCCTTTTCCTTTGAACTACATTCTGAAAGTGGTTTCAAATCTTCAACCTTATCCACCCTTGTTCAAACTGCTCGATGTTTCGAATATTCTTCCAAAATAGCAGACAAATTTCATTTTTTATAATTCTCAGCCAATACTCAAGAAATCACATGTCCATTCCAATCTTCATCTTTAAAAGATGGTAAATTACTAGGAGGTGCTATCACTTTATACTGCATCCATTCAATAACAGGAGCACGATTATACAATCAATCAGGGAAATGATATAACGAACACAATTCATTTGTAGAAAAATACGAATATTTAGAAAAGAATCATGTTAAAAACATATTTACAGCAGATTTCCATGATTGGATATAAAAAAATCCAAAAATATCATGTTTCCGATTTGAACTCTGCAAAGAATTACTATACTCATCACTGTACACATTATAAGCACTTTCCAGATTATTCAAAATATCTTTTGGCCTATCTTTATCGTCACTCGAAGCTATAATGGAAATCGTTGAACGAAATGTTGGATTTGCAGCCTCTTCTCACATCGCATTTCTACTATCTTCTTTAGCTTTTACCATACGAACCATCGTTATATTATCTTCCTCTTTTTTACTAGATATCAATTTATCACTAGGTCATTTAAACAAAAATTCAAACCATTTTAGAGGATTAATCAAATTTTTCCAATGCCACCGTTTCATTTCATAAAGATCCAAATTTTTATACAATCTATCCGCAGCCACCTGTCTACGTTCATTAAAACTAGATTTTTCAGGTTTTGCTACAATAACTATACTCACTGTATCATCAGAACTAACCTTTCACATAGAGTCTATTATATTATTAATCGGATCATCTGGAGTATTTTTATATAATTTAATCGTATACAACGGATCTTTTTTAGGTTCCAATACTTGAATATCATAATATTTTTTATTAAAAAATTTTGGTCTCACAACTCTCTCAATTGACGCCGCTGAATATTGTGAAGCAATTGAACTTTCTACCATATTTTGATATTCTGGATACGTTCAAACTATACATGATAATTGTCACTTTTCATATTGATATATAAACACCAATTTCTGTTTAGCAAATACCCATTGCATCATTTTTTCATATGTGCTGACTTCATTCATTTTATGCAAATTTCACAATACTTGAGACATTCTTCCAATTTTTTCTTTCATATCCTTTGCAATCTCTTTCTCTTGTTCACGATCAGATTTTCAATCTCATCTAGGCAAAAGAACCTTTAAGAAAATGATTCTATGTGCATTAAAAAAGGCATATCAATATCTAAGAACTTTTATTCATAATTTTCTAGCTAATCATAAAAGAATTATAAGCAAAACAATAATCAAAATAGCCCTTCATATAGATGGCAAATTTGCTGAGATATTAGAAAAAAAACCTGAGCTTCATGTTGAAACTTCAGTAGTACCATGAGAATCTCATGTAAACTGTTGATTATCTCAAGTATATACAAGATCTTTATTTTCCATCCATCAATCCAAAGTATCTCTTATTTTAACTACACTATTATCAAAATGTTCAAGGCACTGTTTTTTATTTGTACCCCACGCGTCTTTCGTTAATTTAGAAATATTGTCTATCTGAGGATATCCCCCAAATTCAAACTGTTTCTTAAGTAATTGTATACATTCTTGTTTGGTAATTACCATTTATATAACTTCATATAAAATTATAACTATCAAATAATTATAATCCAAAATACAAAAAAATGCAAAAAAAATCAGACTTTTTTACATAAAAAATTTATACGCTTCCATACTTCTTGAAAATAAGATATTTTTGCATATTATTCCAGACAATTATTTTAGATTAAATCAATACAAATCATGGATTTCTCAATTCTACAAAACAAAAAAATCTGAATTTTATGATTTTGAAAAGAATGAAAATCAACTCTGAATTTTTTACTACATCATGAAGTAAAACCTGAAAATATCACAATTCTAGACTGAAAACCTATCGATAACATTCCAGAATGAATCAATTCTCAAACATGAGAAAATTATCTAAAAAATCTGAATGATTTTGACTTAATTTTCAAATCTGCAGGAATCCCATATTTCCCAGAAATACAAGCAGTTCAAGATAAAACAATCACACAAGTCCAGTTTTTCTTTGATCATTATGAATGAAAAGTCATAGCATTGACTGCCTCAAAATGAAAGACTACTATGACAGCATTAACTCATCATTTACTACAAACTGCAGGTTATGATACAAAATTAGTCGGGAATATCTGAACTGCCGTTTTGGATGAAATTGATTTTGAAACCAAGCATGATTTCGTAGTAATTGAGTTATCCAGTTTTATGCTAGAAACTTTGAAAAAAAAGAATTTCTGCTCCATTTTGTGAGCAATTTTTCCAGTTCATCTAGACCGACACGGAAATATGGAAAATTACACAAAAGCAAAGTTTAACATCATTAATTGAAGTGAACATACTATCGTTTACGAAAAAACTTTGAATGATTATCAATTAAAAGATAAATTCTCAAATTCAGATTTAATTCCATATTGAGCTGAATCTGAATATACACGAGACTGAGTATGTTTCTATTCCAAATGAAAACCTGTATTCCCACTTTCAGACATCAATCTAATCTGAGAACATAATCTACAAAATATTTCCGCCATCGTAGCATTAGCCGATTTATTACAAATTCCAGCTACTACACTACAAAAAGCTATCCAAACTTTCGAGGCAGTTCGCCATAGATTACAGTTAGTCTGAAATTTTAAGTGAATAGATTTTTACGATGATGCTATCGCCACAACTCCAGATTCCACGATGGCCGCTATGAATGCTATCTGAGATAGACTTGAAACAATATTTTTATGATGAATTGAATGATTCTGGTTCGATTTCCCTGCATTAGTAGAAAAAATCAAAAAAAGTCAGATTAAAAATATAGTTTTCTTCCCTGATTCATGAGAAAAAATTGCTGAAATGCTATGAGAAAAATGATATACAACATTACATACCCGTGACATGAAAGAAGCTGTAAAATTCGCATATGAACACACAAGTAAATGAAAAGTTTGTCTACTTTCCACAGCTTCACCATCATTCTCATGTTGGAAAAATTTTGAAGAAAAATGAGACTTATTTCAACAATATGTCCTAGAATTTTGAAAAGAATAATTGAAATTCAATTACAGAACTATATTTTATTTTCAGATTTATATTAACCTTTTTACCATGGCAGAGCAAAAAACACCAAATATTCCATACGATATGTACGAATCACCACAAGAGGTAGTAATAATTATCCCTCTTGGATGAGTAAAAAAAGAATCCGTAGAAGTGAAAATTGAAAATTACAGAATTCAAGTTAAATGATTTAGACTAGCTCCGCAACTCAAAGAATCATGCCTACCTATCCAAGAAGAATGCTACCGATGACCTATTGAACTAGAAATAGAAATCCCTCCACAAGTATATTTTGATAGAATTCATAGCAAATTAACTGTTGACAATACACTTCACATTATAGTTCCAAAAGCTCTAGTTCCTGATAAAATACAACTGGAAGTAGAATACGAAAATGAAAAAATTTAATAATATCTATTTATCTAATTCCAAAACCATGAAAAAATTTTTATGAATTATTCTCTTTTGTGCTTTTATTTTTATTTATTGATGCTGAAATAACTCAAATAATGAAATTCAAGAATCTACAACAAACAAAGAATTTTCAGATATCAAAGAAACTCTAAAAACAATAGTACACAACCATGAATCATGTAACGATGATGGCGAAATATTTGTAGACATCGCCATATTATGAAGTTCAGAAAAAGATAACTGAAATACTGAATACTACTTAGTAACCAATTGAGAATGTTTCAAAATTGACGAAAGATGAAATTTAAGTAATGAAAATGGATTTGGTGATATACCAACAACCATAGAACTTTGACTGAATGGAAATGGATATAGCTTAATAAAATACGAAACAGCAAAAGACTGATATGAATACGATAGCTCAACAAAGGAAATATTTTCAGATGAAGCTTATAAAATCCGAAAAGATGCAAAATATGCTTTCATAAACGATAAAACATTATTACAGCAAGCCGAAGAACATTTTGGTGTAAAAATAATTCCAGAAACTGAAAATAATTTTGAATGCAATTTCTGTGATAAACTCCGATATTACGAACCATCAGAAACTGAAGACTGAAAAAGTAACGATTTAATATTCAACTATATTTCAACTGATAACTGAAATAATACAATATATTTTAGTTGAGATTGAACTTTTGAAGCTAAAGGTTCTCGAGATGAATGAACATGAACACGAACTTTTGGACAAGATGAAAATACAGTAATCGTGCTAAATAACAATTCAGACCACGTTTATGATAGATACATTATCACAAATCAGACTGAAAATTCTCTCAATACAATATTAGAAATAATCCAAAGAAAATAAAAAAAACATCAAAATATTTGAAAATTTCAAGAAAATGATTATATTCAACAATTGAAAGGATACTGTCCAGTCGGTCGTTAGCTCTCCGAAAGGAGATGAATCGATTCAGGATATATCCTTTTTTTACTAGGTAAAATAATTTATAAACATATAAAAAATTTAATATAGAAAAAAACAAGCAATAAATTATAATAAAAACTGTGAAATTTTATGATAAATTTTTGTGAAAATGAATATTCCTTCAATTGTTGCACCTGGATGATCCCATCAAAAAGCTGTAGTAGCTTCTGCATATTGAGCAGAAGAAGTATATTTATGAGTACCTTTCACATCCCTTAGAATGAGACAAAATAAGCTCTATAATTTTGATGATTTGAAAGATACTATAAACCAGTTACATGCACAATGAACAAAAGCATTTTTAACGATGAATATTTTTCCTAGAAATAAAGACATTCAGATTTTTGAATCTATTACAGAGAAAATTGCAGATTGTGGTGCTGATAGTATCATATTTTCTGATCCATGAACATTTAGAATAATTAGAAAATATTTACCAAACGTTCCGCTTCATCTGTCTACTCAGACTACAACATTAAATTCTGATAGCGTAAAATTTTGGGCAGATTTATGAGTAAAAAGAATCATATTAGCGAGAGAATTACACGTATCCGAAATAGAAGAAATCAAAAAAGCTGTACCAGAAATAGAGCTAGAAGCTTTTATTCACGGTGCTATGTGTATGACATATTCTGGACGTTGTCTACTTTGAGATTATTTATGAGGACGTCCAGCAAATAAGTGAGAATGTAATCATTCATGCAGATTCCAATATAGAGTATTCATTCAAGAAGCTAGAAGAGAATGAAAAATGATGGAAATTACAAAAGATGAAAATGGTGAACATATTTTCTCCTCTCGTGATTTGTGTACAATTGACCGTTTGAATGAGTTAATGCCTATCTTGGATGCTATAAAAATAGAATGAAGAAGTAAATCAGAATTCTATGTCGCAGCCGTAGTTAAAGCATATAAACATGTACGTGACTGCATAGCTCATTGAAAACCTATTGATGAAAATATCAGAAATTTAGTAGAAATGATTCCACATAGAACATATCGAGATGGATTCTTATTCCATAATTTACAAGAATTCCCTGATGGAGAAATTTCACCAGAAGAAAGAAAAACTACAACTGAAGAATTAGTTACTATTACGAAATGAACAGCTGGACCATTATTCAATAGAAATTTCTTTGGAATATTCTCTCCTAAAACCAAAGAAAAAGACTGAGTTATTTATCACCATATTGATCCAAAAGAAGAATTACGTCGTTGAATGAAATTAAATTTCATATCACCAGATAATATGTGAATATTAGAAATTACAGACATATTAGACAAAAATGGAAAAGAAATAGAAAAATGAGATTGTAACATGAAAGATATTTATGCTGCAACTGACCATAAACTAAACTGACGAGAATGTCTATATCTACCACCAGATGAAATTAAATAAAGAATTGAAAATTACAGACTTTTAAATACACTCAAATTTAGAAAATTTTGATTCAACATTAAAATATGCAATTATTAGCCAATTGAATTTTATTATTAGTATTTTGATTATTAGCCATATACAGCACTAGTGTATATGAATCTTTTATGATGACATTAAGATCTGCAAATTTTGCAGAACCCACAAATTACTACTACTTTCAACAACAAATAAAAGCTATAGTATACATTATAATCGCCATAATATTATTGCGAAAATTCCCAATTAAAGCACTAAAAAATCACAAACTTATATGAATACTTATGGTATGAACATTTGCTTTACAGTGTCTAGTTTTCACAAAATTATGAGCAGAATATAACTGAGCAAAATGATGGTTAAATATTCCACACATGCCGAGTATTCAGCCTTCTGAATTTTTCAAATTAGCATACGTAATATTTTTAGCGAGCTGGCTCACCAGAAAAAAATCTGAAATGAATTCCAAAAGATTTTTCATATATTTCATTGTATTAAATGCATTATTATACGCTATATTTTTAGCAATCCCTGATTTTTGAACCGTACTGATAATTTGAGCCACCGCCTTAATAATGGTGCGATTTTCATGATTAAGTCTTAAGAAAACACTAGCAATTCTATGAATATGATTATGAGCATGACTATTAGCATGACTTACTCTTTGACTTATGAGTGAAAAATTCAGTTATATAACCAAACGTTTTGAATATTTTTTCACAACAGATGAAACCAAAATTCTTGAAGAAAGAGAAAAAGCAGGATGGCAAACTACTCAAGCACTAATCGCAATTTGATGATGATGATTAATGTGAAACTGATATTGAAACGGTTTACAAAAATACTCAAACTTACCTGAAGCATATTGTGACTTCATATTTGCTGCATTCTCTGAAGAAATCGGATTTTTATGAAATCTGTTCCTTATATTCCTTTATGTTCGAATGTTCCGGTATGTACTAAAACATTTACAAAAAGTCCAAGATACTCAATTAAAGCTAGTATGAGTCTGAATTATTTCACTTATTATTGTACAAACCTTCGTAAATATTTGAGTTAACGTTCAACTTTTACCAACCACATGAATTGCACTTCCATTTATAAGTGCTGGGTGAAGTTCTCTAATGGTAAACTGTATAGAATTATTACTATTATATAAAATTATAAAAGTGGAGAATAAAGTTTTACCTTTAAGATAAAAAATAATGACATTTTTAATCAAAAACGATGAAAAACTATACACAGGTAAAACATATCGCCATAATTTTCAGTGATACAAATTTGAAGATGAAAACTGTATATTCTATATATGGCACAAAAAAGAAATAAAACTGATTGAATCCAAAAATCTATGATCAACTATGAATGTATTTTTCTTGAAAGATTGAACTCTAGAAATAAATGAATTAACAAACAACGTTAAAGATTGAATTTTCACATCCTGTCAAATTTTCAATGCATTTGATGAAGATAATGGATGATTCTACAACTTTCTACCATATTTCCCTACTAAATCAGTAGAAGAAAAAAACGAATTATTCCAAAAATTATGATTGAACATTGGATTATCAAATAGTACTAAATGAGTTTTGATAAAAAACAATGAAACAAATAATAAAGTAAATATTGAAGATTTAGACATCGAATGAAAAATCTGATTTCTTTTTGGACTAACTCTATTATATTGAAAGTTTGAAAATAAATTAGAAAAACTATCTGCAATCAAAATTCAGCTTCCACTATTTGGACAATTTTTGTCTATATGAGATGAAATAAAAGGAGTCCAAAAAAGCCTACAAAACGAAGGAATTTTTATTCAGATTTCAGAAAATATTCAGTGAGATAAACACACATATGAAATAACTTCTAATGATTATGAACTGCTAGAAATTTTTACTAAACTCTACCTTCCTGTTGAAAATTTCTCCAAAATCACTAAAAGAGAACAGACACAAGAAGCAATAGAAGCATTGAAAATTTTTCTAGAAAAAGAATGAAATAACGAATTGATAGCAAAAATCGATAACTCTTATGTAAAATTATTGCAAAAAATCTAATACGGGTGGTTGGTGTAGTGGTAACACATCGGTCTTCGGAACCGCTGTCGGGGGTTCGATCCCCTCACCGCCTGTTTTTTTATTTCAAAAAATTTTCAATTACTTTCTGCATTTTCAAAATCTTTCTCTGATATGGATAGACTTTCGTATCACAACCCAAAAATGAAGCAATCAAATACAAATGCAATCTAGAACTAAACACTTTTTTGGATCATTTCAAAACTTTAACAAAATTATCAAAATCTGTCTCCCAATCCAATAACGCAAAATCTACATTTTCTCACAATTCTTTTTCCAAACGCTGAGAATACTGTAAATCCTGATAATAAACATTATTTCCCTTTGCTACTGGCACATAATAAATACGATATCCCTTTTCGGAATAAGATTTTATGTCATTAACGAGTTCATCAAAAAATTTCTCCGCATTTTTATTCAAATTTACCACTACATACGGTTTTTCAATCTGTTTTTCTCCATCCAAAGAAACTTTAACCCACTCATACGCAAAATAACTGGTATCCATAAAAAACTCACAATTCTTTACATATGGCTTTATCTCATCAATCGCTTCAAAATCTCTAAGATAACAAGCCGTTGTATGGTTTAGTAATGATAACAATTGCTTTTTCTTTTTTTCATTTTTAGGAATTTGCACTCCTCACATAATATATAAATCTGACTTTTTTTTCTTTTTAAATAAATCTTGAAAGTTTTTTTTCCATAAAAATGGCCATATACTCGCCCTCCAATACCAATATGCTCATGGATTTTCTTCTGTTAATATTTCTCCTCATCAAAGTATTATCGTATCACATTTCCAAAATCTCCAAAATCATCTCATCCCATATTTAAATACATAATTGAAAAATGAACGAAATCATTTAGGTAATTCTGGAATAAATTTAACCTTACCAACATCTATAAACTGAACAAAAAATTTACGTAACCAATCTGGTTCATAACATGCTATCGTAACTTTTTTTCATTGCTCCAAAAGTAATTTTACATTTCAAAGTAATATCAATTCATCTCACATATTTTTATATCCCCAATTTCAAACAAGCAAAAAACTATTTCATTTCACATCCAAATTAAAATCAATTTTCAAATCTGTTTTTATCAAAATACAAACTACAAATTATATAAAATTTCCAAAAAACTTTAAAAAATCTGAATATAAAAATTCTACTCAAATTTAAAAACTTTTTTCACAATCCACTCTTCCAATTTAATTATTGGATTAGCAAAATAACTAATTACAAAATTTCTAATAGGTCTAATTATCAAAATACACGGAACTATAATTCACAAACATAGTCATGCCAAAATATCAGTAGGCCAATGTACAAGAGTTAAAACTCTACAACTTGTCATCAAAAGTGCTACAAATACCAACACAACTCCACTCCAAATAAAAAATTTCTTCTTACTATATATTCACCACACCAAAACAGCAATAGCAAACGACATTGAAACCACTGCATGATCTGAAGGGAAAGAACTAGAAGGCAAAACACTATGCAAAAGTGTTTCCTCAGCATCGACATGAGATAATGCAACTATTGGTCTTTCTTTAAAGAAAAAACATTGGATTCATATATTAATAAATACAGACAAAAATGTTGAAAAAAATACAAAAAGAGCTCATTGTTTTTGCATTTTCTTTCTCTTTATAATAGCATGAATATATACACAAACCAAAAACGCCGGATATATCAAAACAAAAATATCCGCAAAAACGGGAGCTAACTTTGAAATCCATCAATACTTAGTCTGAATATCTTGTCATTTTTCCAATAAACTGACTCACCACGTAGGCTCTACAAGCGGAAATTTATGCATATATTCATACTCAAAAAGATTAAATAACTTATATCCGATTCAAATTTTATTCCATATTATAACTCACCAAATTCAAACGGTTCATTATAATCGAGATCATTCGAAGATCATCCAAAAATTCCACCCTCACTTCATCATAAGGGACCACTATTAGGATTATTTGTAACATACACCACTCATTCCGTCAAACAAGATACAACAGTTCCTATCTTATTAAAGATATTTTTTGCAGAATAAATCCCAGAATTTGGCATATTAAACAATCTCAAAAGAGTTGGTCACGCAAAAAGAAGCATAACTGTAAGGAAAATTCCTATAATCATATACCTAATACTATTCCATGCTGACTTTACTTTATCATCGTCTCACTTGGAGAAAATAAACAAAAAAATTGCATAAAAAAATGCCCAAATACATCCACAACAAATAACCAAAACTAATAAAGCAAAAATGAGCAAAATTACATCCGCAGGATTAGAAGAAATAATATTACTACATGCACCTCCTCCCATAAGAAAACCTTTATAATAAAACTATCATAACAAAGAACCAAATACACTTAATTACTCAGATTTCTCTTTCTTTGGTAAAGCTTTTCTCTCTACTTCTTTATAGAACTTCTTGAACATCGAATCATTAGTTGATTTGAAAAGCAATTTTGCAACTCTTTCAGATGGTTTAGCTCATTTCTCTATCAATGATTTAATACTATCAACATCAGCCTCAAAAATATGTTTCAAAGGATCATAAGAACCTAACACTTCCAAATGTCCACATTGCGCAGGTTTTGTATGTTCAGTGAGAACCACTCTATAAAAAGGTCTCTTTGATCTTCCTTGTCTAGAAAGTCTAATAACTAACATGTTAACTTTTTAAAAACATAAATAAAAATCTGACAAACAATTCAGAATTACTTTAATTTTTCTCTAGATGTATGTTCTGTGTGTTTTCTACAGTGTTTACAATCCTTTCTCGCAGTTAATTTTGGAGTTGTTGCTTTATTCAAAGATGTGTAATAATTCGTAGCTTTACATTCAGAGCATACCAATGCAACCTTAATAACTCCACCTTTTTTCTTTGCCATAATTTACATAATGAATACAAATAAAATATTTGAATGACGTAGATGATCTCAATTTGGCTCTGGGTAGACTCGAACCACCGACCTCGCCCTTATGAGAGGCGCGCTCTAACCTGCTGAGCTACAGAGCCACTTCAAATTACAAAAAATTTTCATCAAATCGGTGAGGGTGGGATTCGAACCCACGAAGCCTGTTACAGCTTGACTCGTTAGCAGTGAGTTGATTTCAGCCTCTCATCCACCTCACCAAACCACCAATTCGTGGATTGAATATACACAAATACTATTGTATTTCAAGAGAAAAAATATAGAAGAAAGTGTTATTTCAGTCTGAACATATTTCAGAATTTTATAAATTATCGATAAAATATGGCTGAAGAAGTAGTGTGAGTTATTGAATCATGAGAAAGTTGATGAAGTCTCAAAGAGTGAGTAACAGAAGCTGACGTACAAAGAGTTCAAGAAAGTGCACGCCAAGCAAAAAAAGTAGCCCAACAATTACAACAAAGTAAAAAAGAAAACAATCAACTTGCAAAGTTTTTAAGTTACCTTTTCACTGAAATTAATAACGAAAAAATAATTAAATGATTATATGATACTTTTTTTATAACAATTGACCCAAAAACAAATATTCCATATTTTCGTAAAAGTATGAATGATATAGTTGTTGTATGATTATTTTACCCATTTTATACAGAAAAAGCTAACGAACTCTGAGTTGCTCATTACTACGAAAAATTAAATGATTCATCAACAAAAACTATTGAATGATATATAACATATTTACAAGAATTATCAGATAATTACCACGATAATATTCCAATTAATCAAAATAGTTTCATCGACCTATTAACAGAAATTTTAAAAGAATATTTACCATCAAATCTAAATATGGATTCTTTATGAGATACAAATCAAGAATACAAAAAAATCATAAAGGAAAAGCTGTATCTACAATAATTAAAAAACACATAATATACTCCAAACAAAAAAGTCGGAAAAATTTTGACTTTTTAAAGATTTTTATGTATAATTATAGAGAAAGAAAATATTTATTTCAGAAAGAAATTGTATGACACCGGGAAATAGGAGTACTCAGCAATATAATTCACCACAAGAAACTCAAAGACAATGAGTAGACAATTTTTCCAGTAGAGAACAACAAAGAACAAGAGAGATAACACAAGCAAGAATGGATAATTTAAGAAGTTCTACAATTGATTGAGGAATTAGTACACTATGAACGAGATCAGATTTAATGATAGCGCAGACATGAATGGAGAGTGAACAGAATCTACATACATTAGATT
>CAMJDC010000003.1 GCA_946404285.1 uncultured bacterium
CTGCTCATGTTTCCTTCAATAAGTAACGATAAGCATAGGCTGTAATAGCAAATCCATTTGGAATGTTTACTCCTTTTGGTACAAGATTCCTATACATTTCTCCAAGTGAAGCATTTTTACCTCATACATAAGGTACATCTTCGATTCCGATTTCATCAAATCGTAGGATAAATTTGTTTTCTTTTTCGTTTGTCTTTTTCATTTTGTATTATTTTTTAAAAATTAAATAAAGTATTAATTTGCTAAAAGCTAAAGTTAAATATATTTTTCAGCTTCGTTGATGATTTTATTCATCACTTTTATACAAGCGATAGGATATTTTCACATTGAAGTTTCTCATGACAACATGAGATAATCGGCTCATTGTGAAACTGCATAAAATATATCAGATACTTCAGCTCTGGTTGGTATATTGTTATTTATCATACTTTCGAGCATTTGAGTAGCGACAATCACTTTTTTTCATTTTCTCTTCGTTTTTTGAATCAGATTTAGTTGGTGGGAAGGAATAGTTTCCACTGGAACTTCAGCTCCCAAATCTCATCTAGCCACCATAATTGCATCAGCATTTCTTATTATTCCAGCAATGTTATCAATTCATTCTTGATTCTCGATTTTAGCAATTACCTTCAAGTGTGCTCATCCATTTTTATATAAAAATTCTTTTAATTCTTGGATGTCTTCTTCTTTTCTAGCAAAGCTAAGTGCAATGTATGACATATTCTGTTCAATTCAGAATAAAATGTCATCCTTGTCCTTATCTGTGATTCATGGCAATCTAATTGGGATTCCTGGTAAATTTACGTGTCTTCTAGATGTAATTGTAGCATCATTTTCAGCTACTCATACTATAAAATCTTTTGCTTTTTTAGTAATTTTTATATCCAAAAGTCATGATTCTATTTTTACTATATTCCCAACTTCTACATCCTTTATAATATATGGATAGTCTACGTACATAATTCTTTCATTTTTTACAAGGGATGTATCTACCACGATTTTAATTTCTTCTCATTTCGTATATGTGATAGGATTTTGTAGTTCTCAAGTTCTGATTCCTGGACCCTTGGTATCCAAAAGAAAAGCAAATCTGTTTCATACTGCGCGTTCTACCTCTCTTGCAGACTGTATAACTTCTTTCATCCAGTCATGTGTCGCGTGTGAACAGTTGAATCTTAAAATTCTGACTCAGTTATCATATAACTGTTTCAATTTTTCTGGAGATTGTGTTGCTGGTCAGATTGTTGCAATAATTCAAGGCATTTTGTTTTATTATTATATAAATTGTATTACATATCATCCTGAATGAAAAGAAGGATTTTGTATGTCTTGTTTTATACCTAAGATTCTTCGCAAGACTCAGAATGACACTCAAACTATCCAATAGTCATTGCTGGATTTTCTTTATTTTGTTCTAGAGCTAAGTCAATTTTATTTTGAGCTGTAGCATACATAGTGAACAAAACATCTCATTTCTTAACTTTATCTCCGAGCTTTTTCGATAGGTAAAGACCAGCTTCATCGATAGCTGGGCATCCAAGTCTTCTAGCAATATGGTTTACATTATGTAAATCGATTTTTTTAACCTTTCAATCTTTTTCAGCCAAAACTTCTTTTGTAAAAATTCATGGTTTCAAATCCTCACTTTGAATATCTGGATTTCTTCCATTTTGAGCTTTGATAATTTGTTGCATCTTTTTTCGAGCTGCTCATGACTCAAGCTGTTTTCTAGCAAGAGCTTCAGCTTTTTTACCTTTTGCTAGACCTGCTATTTGAATTATTTTACTGGATAACAAAATAGCTTTATTCTCCAAATCTAAAGGTCTTTTGGCATGTTGCTGTAATACTCTAAGAACTTCTCTTACTTGAAGAACAGCTCAAACACCATTTCCAATTACTTCATTGGCTTTAGTAATCTGAACATTCATTTTCATTCAGAGTTTTTTACCTACATATTCAAATTTCTTTTTCCAATCGAGAGCTTCTTTCTTTGTAGTTACCTTTGCAGTTGGTCAAACAGGAATATCAATTACAGAATGTGTTACTCACATCGCATATTTCTTAGCCATAATACTTGATACTACTTTAGCTCTAGATTGCATAGAAAGTGGGTACTGAACTTTGATAAGCTTATCATCAGCTGGAGCTAAATCTAAACTTCATCCTCGAACTAAACAACAATTATTTTCTTCGATTAATTTTTCAATTCATGCTTTATCAAAATTGATATCCATCAAGACGTTTACACACTCACCTGTTGCTGCTGGTGAAGTAATTGCTTTTGAGAAATTTTTTGGCATTTTGATTCATAAACTTGCAAGAAGTGGAATCATAATCATAGTTGTTTCATTCCCTGGTACTCAACCAATACAGTGTTTGTCTGCTACAATTTCTCATTTTGGGTATTTAAACATTACTCCACATTCAGCCATAGCCTTTGCAGTTTGATACATTTCTTCATCTGTAGTAGGATAGAAGAAACTAGATGCAACATAATATGTCATCAGTACATCGTCTAGTTTATTTGTAGAAATGTCTTTGATAATTGAATATGTCTCTCCATAGGAAATAGCTTCTCATCTCATTTTTTTTCTAATAGCTGTTGTAGTTATAGAAGCTCATTCTGTGAGACAAACTCAAACCATTTCTAAATTTTTAAATTTGTATCTTTTTGCTAATTCAGCTGAAATAGCAACAGTTCAAACAGTTACCCTATTTGAAAAAGAAACATCTCCTACTACTTCTTCTCAATCCATTCTAATTAAACTTACCTTATCATGCACTGTAATACCATAAGCTAATGCTTGTTTAGGATTAAGAAAAATAATCATTCTTTCTCCATCTTCCATGTCACTTATAAAAATTCTGGCAGTGTAATAAGAATCTTCATCTTCTCTAAAAGGATGGTAATTTTTTCTCCATTTATCAACTTTTCTGGCAAATCGTCACATTTTTTTTATTTTTATTTATATAAAAAGTACTTAATTATATTCCAAATTAATAAAAAATGCAAATTTTATGTGAGATTTTTTTATCGGTTTGTATATATATCAATCCAATTTCATGTCATTCACCCCGTATCATACACTCTACCTGGTCAAAGAGTTGTCATTATTAGTGAATTTTTCGGTAAATAATTACATGCTACGCATATATAACCATCTTGATCTCTAACAGTTTTGTCACTTGCTACATGTCTTCATGGAATATTTAATCATCTTCATGATCTCTTTTTTTGAGAATAGAATGTTTCTTTATGTCATTTTTCAGTTTTTTTTGGTCCATATTTTTTTTCTTTTTCTAAATATTTTGCAGTTACTCAATTTTTAAGATTTGCAACCCCCTTACTTGCTGTTAATTTTTTACCATATTTTTTCCCATCCATTGTGTATTCAGCATCATACTCAAGTTTTATTCCTCAGAAATATTTTGTATAATCTTCACTATCTATTTCTTCTTTACTAACACTATTATTGCTTACCTCGTGTTCCAAATCAGCAACCTCTTCTCAGATTTCATCAAAAAATTTGTCGTAATCTATACTAGAGAATAATTCAACCATTATTACTTGCATAATAATATAAAACTTGGTATTTCTATTATACTCAATTTTAAATTTTTTGTCAAATATTTTACCGGTTTTTTATAAAAATCTTCTATTATCTTTTCTCCATTGAGAGATTTCCTGAGAATCACCTGTTAATAATTCTTTTGGAACTTGAAATCATTTTACATTTTCAGGTCTAGTATAGTTTGGCTCTTCTAAATTTTGCATATTTTCTTTTAGAGAATAACTTTCATTTTGTCGGCTTTCAGATTCTTTGATCACTCATGGGATTAATCTGGTAGCAGATTCAATCATTGTCATAGTTGCGACTTCTCATCATAGAAGAACGAATTGTCAGAGTGAAATTTTTTGGAATTGCTCTGGATAATACTTTTGCATATAAAGTTCTCGGCGATAATCAATTCATTCATATCTTCAGCATACGAAAATTAGATGTTCTTGTTTGGAAAATGTGTATGAATACTTTTGATTAAAGACTTCTTTGGATGGAGATGGAAAAATAATTTTAAAATCTGATTTTTTCAAGTTGTTTTTTTGAATAATAGATTCTACTGCATCTATGATAGGTTCGGCTTTTATAAGCATTCATGCTCATCATCAGTATATTTCATCATCAATCTGTTGATGTTTATCTGTACAAAATTCTCTTGGATTACAAAAATCTATTTTCAGAATTCATTTCTCTTGAGCCTTTTTGAGTAAAGAAGTAGAAAAAAATGAATCAAATATTTCTGGAAATAATGTAACGATATGCAAAAACATACGGATAAATTTCTTAGAACTAAATAATTAATTATATAATATGGAATTATTAAATCAATATTAAAAAAAACCGTTCAACTAAGAACAGTTTTTTATTTTGATATTTTTTATTCTTTTTCTTCTGTTCCGCCTTGTTCTTCAAGAGTCATTCCAATAATCTCTTCTTCATCGTTTTGCTGTACTGGAGTAGTAAGAGCTTCTCTATTGATATAAACATACATTGGGATAATCATAGGTACTCTTCAAATAATCTTTTCGATTTCAGTTTCGAGTAAATCTTTGATGCTTCTTAGATTATCTTTTATCTCCATTTTCTTTTTCAGATTTTTATTATATTCTGCTCTAGCAATTTCAACTATTTGTGTGTGAATTGTTTTTACTTCACTAGAATAAACAAATCCTCTAGATTCGATTTGTAGATTTCCAACCAATTCTCTAGTTTTGGTATCAATTTTGAATATCAAAGCTACCACTCCATCTTGAGACATGATTCCACGAGCTTTGGTTACATATTCTCAGCTTAGATGTCACTGTCATTTACCATCAATTGTAACTGTATCAAGTTTTAATTTTTTCTCTGACAGCAGTACACATTCATCGTAAAGTTCAACAATTTGACCATTTTTTGGAAGTAAGATCTTTTCTTCTGGAATTCTCATATCGAGAGCGATTTTTTTATGTGCATGTCTCATCAAAGCTTCTCAGTGAATAGGGCAGAAATATTCAGGTTTTAAAAGCGCCATCATTTCTTTCATATCTTCCTGACAAGCATGTCCAGATGTATGAAGTGCTAAAGTTGGCTCATCTACCAAATCAATTCCCATATCTATCAAAGTATTCAATAATGATCATACAGCTTTTTCATTTCCTGGAATAGTATGAGATGAAAGTAATATACAATCTCCAGGTCTAATCATGAAATCTTTATAAGTATTTGTAGCCATTCTTACGAGAGCACTAAATTCTTCTCATTGAGAACCAGTACAAACTATCATTACTCTTTCGTCAGGCATTTGATCGATTTCTCCAGAAACGAGTCTAATCATATCCTTTGGTACATTGATATATCCTAGTTCCTGACAAAGCTGAACATTTCATACCATAGATCTTCCTGCAAGGAAAATTACTCTATTATGTCTTACAGCACTTTCAATAATCTGGATAAGTCTTCAGATATTTGACGCAAATGTAGAAATAACTATTCTCTGAGTTGGGTGGCTTCTAATTACACGGTCAAGATTTTCTCCAATTAATTTTTCACTTGGAGTATGTCATGGAGTTCTAGCATTTGTAGATTCTCCTAGATATAATTTTACTCATTCTTGTCCAATTCTTGAGATTTTTCCCAAATCAGCAGGTTTATCTATTGCAGGAACAAAGTCGATTTTGAAGTCTCATGAATGAACTATATTTCCCTTTGGAGTGTGAATTGCATATCACATTGATTCAGGAATTGAATGGTTTACACGGAAAGGTTCAACCAAAAATTCTCAAAGTTTGATTATATCGATATCTGGATCGATAATTTTGTATTTCATTTTTTTCTGGTCTTGATCATTCTGACTTCTTTTGATAAGTCCTAATGCTAATGGAGTAGTATAAACGATAGGATAATCCAATTCTGAAAGAACATGTTTAATCGCTCCGATATGGTCAAGATGTCCATGAGTAATAAGGATTCCCTTAATATTCTTTTTCTTTGAAATTAGATAGGAAATATCAGGAATGATATAATCTACTCCGTGCATATCAAAACTCGCGAATTCAAGTCCAGCATCTACGATAATAATATCATCTTTATATTCGATTACAGTCATGTTGATTCAGATTTCTTCTAGTCCTCAAAGCCCAAAAACTCTGACTGGAATTTCATCTTTTTTAACTAGCTTTCTCAAATCTGCTATTGATTGAGTAGGAGCTTGATTCCTGTGTTTCAAGAAATTTGCTGAAGATAAAGTTTTATCTGCTCATTGTGTGTAATTTGTCCTTGACGTAGTTCTTGTATTCGCTGTTGAATTCGTTGTTCTCGTTGAATTTACAGTTCTAGTATGAGTAGTTCAATTTGTAGAAGCAGTGGTTGTTGAATGAGTAGTTCTTCTAGCAGTAGGATTTTTTAATTGACCATTTACAGCCTGAGCATAAAGGCTTTGGCTAGAAGTGTTTTTAGAACTATAAGTTCTAGTTTCAGTAGGATAGTTCCTTTTAGAATTGTTTTTTTTACTTAAATTGATAGAAATGTTTGAGTGCATTTCTCTGTCACCTTGTGTTGTAATCATAATTCAATATAAATAATATAAATTTTTGTTTGAGAGAGAACTTTATCTATTTATTTATTCCTCAATGTTGGATTTATCAGATTTACGTAAGTCTTGTGAAGATAGACATATACCATTAATTTCAGTTCAGACTCAGGATTTTCTTATCAATTGGCTTGAACGCCATCAGCCGAAAAGAGTTTTAGAAATCTGATCTGCTGTATGATATAGTAGTATTGTCATTTCCCAAACAATTTCCAAGCGATGAGGAACTTTAGCATCATTTGAAATCAGCTATCCAGCTTACCTTGAAGCCTTGAAAAATATAGAAAAAGCTGAAATAAATAATATAGTTCTCTATCCTTTTGATATTAATGAGATTGTACTCGAAAAGTTTTTTTCTCAGAAATTCGATGCAGCATTTATTGATGCTCAGAAGAGTCAATATTGAGATTACCTGCAGAAAATTCGATCACATCTTACACCAGAAAATACGCTTTTACTTGACGATGTCATCAAATATCAAAACAAACTGGTTCAATTATATCAATTCATCGAAAAAATGCAAATAAATTATGAGATTTTTGATACTGAGCCTGGAGATGGGGTTATGTTGATAGAATAAAATTTATTTTGTATTGACTTCAAAGAAATTTTATATAAACAAATGATTGTTTAGTTTTTCTTATTGAGTAGTATGGGGTGAATAGATAAAAATATCGATAATTATGAGAATACTGGTTGAGAAGCTAGAAATAATATGAATCAGCAATTATTTGAAACCATGGATAAGTGAAAGTGAGCAGAATTAAAGCAATTATTAGAATGATATTTTTCTATGATTAATCATTTATGAGAAGTTGATTACCTGGCTAAGAATGTAGATTATTACGATGAAACATTATCTGAATTGATAAAACTTTCTAAAACTCCATTTATGGAAGAAAAAGTTTGGAGAGAATGCGATAATGGAAATAAAGAATATTGTTGAGCTCATTTAAGAAATTTACTATCTCCGTTTAAAAATCAGATTGCCTTAATAGAAGCTTTTTCTGAGTGAAAGATTGAAGAAGATACTTTTAGGTTATTCGTTAATAAATCTGGATTAATTTTTGAAGAAAATAAAAAATTATTTTTGGAATTTTGTATGTTTTTAGAGGAAAATTTATAAATATATATTGTAATATTATTTGATTAGAGCTATGAGATGAGAATCTAACTGATAGATATATAATTAAAAAAGTTGACATTGGTATATAATTATGTATTTTTATATCAAAATAAAAAGTTAAACTAAAATGGTTAATTATGAAAAAATTAAGTTTAGAAAAGGCGAAAAATTTAGTATGGACTACGTGGATTGTAGTTCTAATCTCTGGAGGAGTTACTATGTTTGCATTAAATATGAAAATATGGTTTCTGCTCGCTTTGGCTCTATTGGTTATGTTATGGGTAATTATTAGATTTTTTAAAAAATCTAAGCACATGCCAAAAAAAACGTACTCGGTAGTGCCTACTATCTTTTTGCCGAGTGCTTTTTTCAGTTTGATTGTTGCACTAGTATTGATATGCAAGTCTTTCGGTGAGATAACTATGTTATCGATTGGATTTGTAATTCTAGGCGTTGCATTCGGTCTCCTAGCAATTGCTGAATCTCGATACTAAAATTCTCTGATTTCTGTCACATTGTGTATTATAGTGTGGCAGATTTTTTATACTTTAACCTTTTAAAATCATTTGTTAAAATTTAGTTATGAATAACTGTACGATGATAGTTGAATTGATTGTGCAATTTGTTTCTTTTTTCTTGTTTTTTATGCGAAAAAATATATATTAAGTTTTGATATTTAACGTTTTATTTTTTTATGTGAAAATTTCATGAAGTCTTTTTGGACCACTCGTAGAAAGGTTTATGCATTAATAACTCTTCTTTCTGCATTTGTTGTTTTTTTTGTTGCACGAACATTTAATAATGAAACCATGTCTAGAAAACTATCTTTGTCTTGGGATGGTGTGACTAAATTTAGAAGATGATTAGATGTTTCTGGATGAACTAAATTGACTTATAGAGTTGATTATAGTACTTACGAACAGACATACTCGGGAGATACTGCACAGTTGCAAACTATAAAAAGGCAAGTTGAAGATATTATTACCAAAAACATCGATGGAAGAATTTCTAAGCTTTGAGTTAGTGATTATAAGTCATACACTCAGCAGATGGATAATGAAACTCAAATTGTAGTAGAAATCTGAGGAGTCGCTGATCTTGATCAAGCTAAAGAGTCTATCTGAAAAACTGTGGAATTGGAGTTTAAATTACCAAATGAAGCAGAATGATCAGAAGCTGAAAAGGCTGAGAGGTTTGCCATTGCTGAGAATTTGCGTAAAGATTTGGTGGCAAATCCTGATAAATTTGAAGCAATTGCATGATCAAGGCAATCTGAAAATGTTTATTACACAAAATATGATAACGCATCTCTCTCTCAGTTGCCTATGGTTTATCAAAATAATATATCGACTCTAAATGAAACTAAAGATTGAGATATTTCTCCTATAGTGAATTGAGAATATCATACATATCAGTATCAAGATATGAGTTGAGGGGTTAGAAATGTAGATTTAAGTGGATATACATTTTTCCGTATGATATCCAAGGAAAAATGAGCAAGAACATGAATTTCTCTTAGTGATATTCTAGAAGTGGCTATAAATCTATGAGCTACATATGATGAAAATTTTACACTTGTAAAATGATGAACTGATATAGCATCTGGTGATTATAAAATTGAGAATTGAACATTAAAATATAACAACTGAGAAGTCTTTCCAAATCAAGAAGCTTATGATGCGAGAATATTAGCCATGATTCCTGATGAAGAGAATAATGAAGGTTTTGAGGAAGAAGTCAATAATGCTGTTGACACACTGAATGCTGATGCTGAAAGTGAAATTGCTGAAGCTTCTGTTGTTCATAATGGTGCTATTAGTACGGATAATTTGAGAGCATTCATTTCTGCGTTTGATGTAACTAATTCTGATAAAGTTCAAAAGTATGTGATGGATGGTGTAACGTACTTGTTGGTTATAAAAGATAAAAAAGCTGTAAATGATAAGTGGTTTAATTTTGCAGTAATAAATTGAATTGATGAATCTGCGTTTAAAGCATGATTAGATTCTCAGACTTTCTATACTTTAGAAGAAATCTTTGTTCAAGATAAGCTTTCATGGGTTAATGCACAATCTGATGATTGAAAAATCTTGAACTGAGCTAATTTCAAATATGCGTCAGTTAGTACTTCTCAATTGTGACAACCTGTAGTATTAATTAGCTTTGATGACACATGAAAAGAAATCTTCTGTAACATCACATCAAACAATATTTGAAAAGAAATGGCAATATTTATCTGATGAGAAATGATTACTAGTCCTGTAATTCAAAGCAAAATTTGTGATGGATCTGCTCAGATTGATGGTAATTTTACAGCTGAATCTGCTAAGGAATTAACTAGCCAATTAAATGAGTGAGCATTACCAGCTCCGCTTATTTTGATGCAAGAGGAAAAAGTTAGTGCAACTCTATGAGAAAATGCTTTAAATTGAGCATTACTTGCGATGTGATTATGATTCATTGCAATATTCTTGTATATGACTTTCTTGTACTGATGGAAAAAGTGATTAGTAAGTTTATTATCATTGACTGTGTACTCTTTCGTATTGTTTGCAATCGTTAAATTGATTGATTATGCGTTATCTTTAAGTGGAATTGCAGCTATTATATTATCTATTTGAATGGCTGTGGATGCTAATGTACTTATATTTGAGAGAATGAAAGAAGAAACTGCTAATAAGAAATCTGATAAAGATAGTATAAATACAGCCTATGATAGGAGTTGGAGTGCAATACGTGATGGACAGATTTCTACATGAATGATATGACTATTGTTGATGGTTATGTGAATAAATATGTTTAAATGATTCTGAACAATGTTGGTTGTATGAGTATTATTAACACTTGTAATTAATGTACCTGTAATTAAAGAATTATTGCATATATTCTATAGGAGAAAAGACGATTAAAATATTCAAATGTAAAAAAAAGCTGGTCGAATGATCAGCTTTTTTACATTATCTATTTTTTTGGGATTATGGTTATTATTTATTAATGTACAATCGAGCATCCTCAACTCATTGAACCACTGTTCTTTTGGATTCTCGGTCTAGTAATTGTTTTGCCTTTATTGGATTAGCTAGAGAAACTGCCACATCTCCTGCCCTTCTTTCTACTATTTCGTAAGGAATTTCTTTATCAGTAACTGTTTTTACTATATCTACCATTTCTAAAACAGATTTTCAATATCATGTTCATATATTACAAATTTCAAATGTTGGATCGGCTTTATATGCTTCACTTGTTTCATTTATTTCTATTCTATCGAACAAGTATTTCGCAGCAGAAAAATGAGCATCTGCTACATCCATCACATGAATATAATCCCTAATACATGTTCCATCTTCTGTATCGTAATCATTTCAGAATATACTTAATTTCTCAATTTCTCATTTAGCAACTTTCAACAAGAATGGTAATAAATTAGTAGGAACTCATTTGGGATTTTCTCATAATAAATGAGATGAGTGCGCTCATATTGGATTAAAATATCTCAATGCTATAGCGGAGAATCATTTGTGCATTACCATATCACGCAATAAATTCTCTATTACAAGTTTTGTAGTTCAATATGGATTAGTTGTTTTTGTCTTGTCTGTTTCGCTAAATGGAGGTAATAGATTTTCAGCATCATATACTGTAGCACTACTTGAGAATATAATCTGATTTACTCAATGTTTATTCATAACTTTTAAGAGATTCATTGTTCAGAATATATTATGATCATAATATAGGAAAGGATCCTGACAACTTTCTCATACAGCTTTTTTTGCTGCAAAATGGATAACTAATGCTATATCTTTAGCATGTTTTTCGAATACTGTGTCCAAATCTCAATAATTTCTAAGATCTAATTCATAGAATTTTGGAGTTTTTCATGTTATCTTTTTTATCGCTTCTAAAGAGGATTCATGAGAATTTGATAGATTATCTACTATAATCACATCATATCCTGCCTCAATAAAAACGGTTGCTGTATGAGAACCTATGTATCCTAGTCCTCATGTTATTAAAATCTTTTTTCTTTGTCCCATAAAATTAATTAAAAATTAAAAAATACTTTTAATTCTTACTTTTTGTTTATAAGTATTTGTAAAGAATATACAAATTATTTTGAAAATAACGGTAATAACTAAAAATTATGTTCAGATTTTTGTAACTATTTTGCATCAGGGAAATACCTCATAATCTGTAGAACAAATTTGTCAGCCAATCTGTATCTCTTTTCTCGTTCTTCTAATGACATAAAGACTATTGAAGCATTTTCTATATAGAACTCTCTAAACAAATCAGAAATTCAAGATTTCAGCTCATCAACTTGTGGTTTCTCCATATGTTGATAAATTATGATTATATCCATATCAATAGGCACTCCAAATATTTTTCATAGAAAATATTTATTTATCATGACTGAATATGTATCAAACAAATCTGTCAGATTTGATTTTAATGCTGTAAAGAATACCTGTTTAAATAAGTCAAAAAACTTTTCTTTTATCGAAATAGAAAAACCTGAATTTTCTTTTTGAATATCTAAGATTCATGCCTCTTCTAGTGAATCAACTTGTTTTTTAATTGCAGGGAATGTCCATCATATCTCACTTTCTAGTGCTCTCATAGATATTCATTGTCTACGAAAAACCAAGTATTTTAGTATATCTACCTTTGTTTTACTTCAAAAAAGTTTTTCTAAATTCATGACAAAAACAGTAATAAAGTCTACTTATTAGTATAAAAATATAAATGTAAATTACAAGATATAAAAAATCTATCAGATTAGTTGCTTAAAATCATCTAAACTATCGAAGCTCTTGTATACTGAAAAAAATCTAACATATGGCACAGGATAATCCTCTTTTAATAGTTCTAGCACATCGTCTCAGATCATAGAAGACTGAATTTCAGGTCACTGACTCTGCCATTTTATTTCTAGAGTATTTAATAGATTTTCTATTTCTTCGTTTGTAAAATTAGTTTTTGCAAATGCTAATAGGATTGCTTTTTTCAGCTTTGAATGATCGTACATTTCTTTGGAACCATCCTTTTTTATAACCATCAAATCCGTAATTCCCATACGTTCAAATGTTGTAAATCTGTATCAGCAAAATTCACATTCACGACGGCGACGAATGGTTTGTCAATTATCTATAATTCTAGAATCTACGACTTTTGTATCCATATTTTTACATTTTGCACATTTCATAGTATTATTAATATAGATTAAAATATTTTAGGATGGAATTAGATATCTTTTGTTGTAATAAGTGATATGCTTTAGTACACCACGTAACCATAACAAATCTTCTATGGAGAATAAATCTTGTTTTTGCTGGTCAGATTTTTTTCATAATTTTTTTAAGAAATCTATCCAATTTTCCTTGATGATTGAGAAGAATTGTTTGTTATCATCAAATTCAACGAAAATCGCAAGTATGGATCAAAATTGTTCCAATAATGTATCAATCATTGTTGATCAAGCTGAGTATAACGATTCATCTCGGTTAAGAATTTTCAAAAGATAAATCCTTTTCAATAATGATAAATCTAATTTTCTCTTTCATCACTCATCGGTTTCTTGGCTTAGTTGGAGATACCTATAATAGATGACAAATCCGAACAATGTTTCACGTAATACTGAAAGCTCTTGTAAGATTACAGCATCGTTGTATATATTGAAAAAGGCTTTTCGTGGAAACATTCCGAGAACTTCACGGAAAAATTGGACATCAAATGCATATAATGAATTTTTTAAACGAACTATATCTTGGTCAGTAAATACATTTTCCAATATTTGTAATATATTATCTCACAATGAAAAATGAGAAAAAATCGGTTCATAATAATTATAAATGAATTCATTGGATGGAAGATGAATAAGAGATGATATTTGGTCAGCATACTGTGCTTGAAACCAATCTAAGACTGTCTTATTTTTCACATACAATTTGCTTATGTGAGGATTACATTCCTGTAGTAAAGTTGTTAGGGCTATTTCATCCTCGGTTTTCATTAAAAAAGGAGTTGCCTTAATTGGATCTACTTTTATAGAACTTGTTGGTACAAAAAATTTTTCTTTTCACAAACGAACTTTTTTGTTAACAAATTGATAATATGAGTTATTTTTCGCGTATAAAAAATGACTTAATCATGAATAACTTATAGCCTTGTCAGACTTGAACGTAATATCAAAATATTTGATTAATTCTGGGACTAAACCTGGTTTAAAAAATCTCAAGAAAAATGTTTCTGCTCTAGAAATATGTAGTCATCAAATATAACTTACATAAAAATTTAAGAATTGTTCCATAATTCTTGATTCTTTTTTTATACTTGCTGGAATCTTCATTTGATCTAACTTATCTACATCATCTCCAATTTCAGACATCATTTCATCTAATTCTTCATAGCTATCTTGATTTTCCAAACGCATATGAGAAATATACTGTTTTACTCATTTGAAAAATCCTTTCTTGAAATTTTCAGGATCCGTTGCATAATCTATTATAAAATCTAACTCTGATTCATTTTTCATTAAAGCTGTAAGTTTTTTGTCAAGTACCTTTCTATCATAAATATTAGCAACTAAATTAGATACAACTTCTCATATATCTGTATCCAAAAAAAGATATTTTAAATGAATATCTGCAGGCACTATTTCAAAAAGTATACTCTCCTCAACTGTTCCGAAATTTGGATTATATATGATTTCATTCACATTACTCAAAAAATTTCTATGTAATGCTGATAATTGAGGTCAAAATAGCCACTGATAAAAATCATTAGCATCTTGTTTAAAAACTCTTTTTTCATTGAAATATAATCAACTTATGCGTCTTTCATAATAAAACATCATAAAAAATATTTCAATATTTGATAACATTTTTGTTTTTATTTCTTGAAAACGCTTTTTCGTGATTTTGTGTTTTAATTGTCAGATAACGACCTCAAAAAAATTGAAATATAAATCAATAAATCGTTGAAAGTCTGATTTTTCATCTTTTCATGGAAAAACTTTTAATCTACTTGCGAACAAAAATGTCAGTAAGAAAAAAGCATATAAACTATCAACAAAAATTAAGTTTTCTGAATCATCAAAGGAATCATATAAATATAGTGATGATAGTAATGCGATTGCTGTAGCAGTATTTCAAACATTATAGAATTTATATCCATTAAAATTAGCTGCTGCTATATAAGAATAGTAGGTATCAGTCATTTTGGATTGGACTACATCTTTATGATTTCATAATCAGACTTTTCACTCAAAAATATCCATGGACAAATCAAAGAGATTCAACTTGTAGTTTTCTATAATTTTTCTGTCTATTACTGTAAAAAAGTCCTTTGCTGATATAAAGGACACAAACATTGAGGCTGGATTAAAAGAGTCTTTTACCAAAGAATCAGGAAAACATGAAAGTAAAAGTCTCTTAAATAATTGCATTATATTCTATATAATTTGGATTAAATTCATAATTTTAATTCTTTTCCAGTTTTGTTACTTTTATATTATATGATAATTCTGAATAAGTTTTTGGATCATTGAAATCTACTGTATAAGAAAGATATCAATCTTCGTCTGTAGTTACATCTGTAATGACTCCTTTTCAAATTGAATCAACATAAACTTCGCTTCATATTTGAGGATCTGATACTCAAAGTACCTCTGTAACAATTATATTTGCGTAAGACTGTACTTTATTTTCACTATGTTCATCGCTAAATAATTCTGATCCATTAATTTTTCACTGAAACTCGTCATTCTTTTGAGCTCACATAATGATAGTTTCTAGCCAAGCCAATGAAGAATCTTGTCAGATTGTAAGATCCTTAGTTCACTGATCTACTACTGTTCAGTCTGCTAACGAAAAACTATAATCTACTGAAACTATATCAGAATCATCTATAACTTTTGGTCCACAAGCTGCTAACGCTATTAAACATAGGTAAGATCCTAGAACAAGTGCTCTTTTTTTGTACATTTTTGTTTATAAATAAATAAAATTTTGATTTATACCTACCTGTCTATATCTTTTTTTTGTGTATATGCAAGGGATTTTTATAAAACAAAATAGACAACTTTTAAGGTTGTCTACTTCTTATAATTGATAGAGAATAATTAGAATAAAGCTCAAAGTACTTCTTCTGCATCTCTGAGATCTGTTTGGCTTAGTCCATTTGACGTAGTCTTAGTTTGAGTTTGTGTTGTTTTCTGGGTTGTTGTCTTAGTTTGCGTCTGTGTAGTTTTTTGTGTGGTTTTGGTTTGAGTTGTCTTTTGTGTAGTTGGCTGTGTTTGTGTTGTCTTCTGAGTTGTAGTCTTAGTTTGTGTCTGTGTAGTTTTTTGTGCAGTTGGCTGAGATACTGTGGCCGTATTGCTTTCTTTTTTCTCCTCCTTTGGTTCTTCTTTTGTTCATTCTACTTCTACTACAAGGCTATTCTTTGAATTAGAAATTTTTTCTAAATATGAATCAGATTTATTCACTTCTTTCTTAGTATCTTCTTTCTTTACTTCTTTCTCGTTTTCCTCTTTGTTCTCTTCTTTTTTAATTTCCTCTTTTTTAGTATCTTCCTTTTTAACCTCTTTCTCTTTAGTTTCTACTTCCTCATCGTCTTCGTCTAAATCAATGTCTTCTTCATAGACATCATCGTCAATGACCACAGTTTCATACCTAGACTTATAAATTCAATCAATCATCTTTTCTAAAGATAAACGTGGTATTGAAAGCACACCATCTCCATCCTTATATTTTGGTTGAGTTTTTAATATGATTTTATCCGCTTCTCCTGTTTCGCTATATTCTATCGTTACCAATATTTCAGTATCATCTGTTAGATTGTTTTCTATATAAGTATTTATTATTCATATCAAATCTGACTTGGAATATCCAGATACATCTTGTTTTACTTCAGACTCATCTCATAGTTTTTCTTTCATTTTTACGAATCTAATTGGAGCGAGATTTCAAAAAGACTTTCAGATATTTTTCTGATTAGTAACTCTTTCGTTTATTTCAATATTTTCGCTATTATCTATGATTTCAATGTCTGAACCATTTTGTTTTTGATCTGAGTCTGATTTATCTTTTTTCTTGGAACTATTAGAAAGGTCTAAATCTATATCAGAATCTAAATCTGAATCTCTATCATCATCTAAATCAGTATCCGAATCGATATCCAAATCTTTATCTTTTGAATCAGATTTATCTTTAGTTCATACTGCTGTGAAATCTAATTTGTACGTATTATAATCGACGAAATTTTTATCAGAAAATCGGCTTATAATTCTATCAGGGAATGTCCTAACATTATACCAAAGTTTAGCTGCTCATGATGGACTAAATAACCCGTATATAAAGAATGCAATAATCAGTAAAATAGCTATAAAAATTAGTCTTCTTATCCATCTTTTCAACAACCAAATAAGAAAAACTGCTACAAGAATGATAACAATCCATATTACGATATTCATGGGTTATATATCCTTAAAAGATAAACTCAAACGTGTATATACGTTTGTATATGTTTTTTTATAACAAAGTCAATAGACTTTTTTTTGAATAGTGGAAATATTATTTATATTTATTATTACACAAAAAATGTAAATATTATGCAAATTTTATGCACTTTATATTTCTTTATTAAATAATTAGTATAATGTAATAACTATAATTCAATAACTTTAGGCTCTTGTGTGAATGAATAGATAGTTGCTACTGCGTTTTTGAAATATAATACTTCTGTGTTATGGTCGTTTTCATCATACATACCTCTAAGTTCTGGATATCTATCCAACATGGATTTTTTGGCTTCTACGCGTTCATCTCTAACTAATTCTCCTGAAACTCTAATCCATCTTCAATCCAAAGCAGCACAAATTTCTACTTTTGGATTTTCTTGGATTTGTCTTGAAACATTTTTTGATTTTCAGGTCTGGATATAGAGTTTATTTTCAAAGATATTTATAGTTCAGAATGGTCTAACTCTTGGCTGATCTCATTCAACTGTTGCCAAGTAGTAAGTTCAGCATTTTCTGAGAAAATCTAACACTTCATTCATGGGTCTTTATTAAAATTTAAATATAGAGAAAATATATTAAATCTTTTGAAAAAATAAAGAAAAAATCTGATTTTACACTTCCGCCATATATATTTCAAAATATGTCAATATCTAAAAATACAGTTAATGTGATGAAAATCCCTATCAGACTTTGAACTTTTCAACAAATTATTGACATTTTGTAAAAAGTATTAAAAAATTTGCTTTTTTAAAAAAAATCTATATCATTGTGTGCGTGTGGTAGAACCTTATAGAAGAAATGGCTATTTGGTAGATAGCCATTTTTTGTTTGATATAAAGTTTTCATTTAAAAAAAAGGGGCACCCCTCATATGGGTGCCCTGAAGTGTGGATTTCGATCGGACGCTGTCCCACTGTCCTAAGGTAGGAAAGTCCGTTGATATACAGTATCCACTAACTGCTTGTGTTTATATCATATGAATTTAATATAGAAAGTCAAGAGATATCTTTCTAATAATGAAAGTTACATAAAGAACAACACAAAATGCTAGATTTTATATGGAATTTTTGCTTATTTTTATCCTATGCTAAAATATTTTAATATTTTATGAAGACTTTCGATTTAAATATTATGATAATATATCTAAGTGAAAAGAATCTAGCCAATCTGATTTTTATGTTGATTTTTTATGATGTAAAAATACAATGTATTATTGGTATTTATCCATTACTTGTTTTTGATGAAAAAGAAATTACTAATTATATTGTGAGTACTACTATTCTCTCTAAACTTTAGTTTAGCTGAAGATTTAGCTCAGCTTATTTTATTTTATTGAAAGACTTGTCCTCACTGTAAAGCAGAAGAATGATATTTAGATACATTAAAGGAAAAATACGATTTTGAGGTGGTATGATATGAAGTATATTATAGCAAAGATAATCAAGATAAAATGAAAGAATATGGAGAACAATTTTGAACTGAATTTAAGGGAGTACCAGTTGTAATTATGTGAGATGATTATTTTGTGTGAGCAAGTTATGATAAAACTGTCGATCTATTGGATAAATATGCCACCAAAAAAGATACTGAATGTCTTCCAGAAGAGGATGAAGAAACTAAGAATTCAAATCCAATTGTAGATTGTACAGATGATGAAAATCAGACTACTACAATATTTTGAAAGGAAATATCACTGAAAAAAGCCTGACCAATATTATTTGGAATCGCTTTATGATTTGCAGACTGAATTAATCCATGTATGTTTTGAGTTCTAATTTTCTTGTTAACTTACTTGGTTTCAGTTTGATCTAGAAAGAAAGTTTTATATTCAGGATTGATTTTCGCATTAACTACATTTGTGCTCTATTCTGCAATAATGTATGGAATGCATAAGTTATTATTTAGTACAAACTTTTTCCTAAAATATATTTCTATAGTGAAATGTGTAATCTGAATTCTGGCTATTATTCTTTGAGCAATTGAAATCAAAGATTTCTGGGCTTATGGAAAATGAGTTTCACTTGCTATTCCTAAATGGGCTAAACCAACACTAGAATATGTTACGAAAAAAGGAACCTACATGAGTGCATTCATATTAGCTGTTCTCTCAACATTTGTAGAATTGCCTTGTACTATTTGAATTCCTTTGGCTTATGTATGAGCTGTAGGAGATAAAGTTAATATTTTCGCAGCTTTATGACTTTATAATTTCTTCTTCATTCTACCATTATTAATCATAATATTTGGAATATACTTCGGAATATCAGCATTCAAAACTAAAGATGGAGATTTAGCTATCAATAAAGTAAGCAACAAAAAGATTATGAGATTGGTAGCTGGAATTATTTTGGTAACTTTGTGAGTTCTATTCTTAACTAGAGTAATTTAATTAAAACTTTATTTAAAAAAAAGAATTTGTCCATTACGGGCAGATTCTTTAATTTATTTTTCGTATGGAAATGGAAAATTAGCAACAAAATTTTGCACTGCTTCAGACAAAGCATTTTCATATGTGTCGCTTATACCAATCCCAGTGACATGACCTGAACGGCAACATGCCCAGATTTTTCCACCTCTAACCATATCCATTTCACAGACTGGCCGAGAAATATTATTGTCGCGACAATACCGCACCAATGGGTCTAGTATTTCTAATGTTATTTTTATATTCATAATTGTTTTTTGTTTTTCTGATTATTCTCTCATTGATGGAAGAGTTTGCCTTTTTTCTAATAAATATCAACCTATATTTTTATAATTTCATAAGTGTAGTTAATTCTATTCATATTTATTGGTTTTATTTGAATTTTTTTAATAAAAGAACCGCCACCCAGAGAAACCAAGTAGCGGTACCACCTAAAAATAGGGAGGATAACAACTGGGACTAATCCAGTTGATCAAGTGCCATTCCTGCCGCATCATTTTCTGCACCTTGCATAGCCTTTTTTGCATCAACACTGTCGCAAAATCCAAGGAAAACTCTAGACTTTCCACTGGAATCCGTAAATCTCACTATACAAACACCATCATTGTCTACTTCATCGTAGTATGTGGTAAATATAGCATCAGGAAAACGTTTTAACAATTCTTTTTTCATTTTGTTAGGAAATTTGGGCTCTGACAACCGAGCAGGTTACTTGTAATTAATATCATTGCAAGTAGATAATACTTTATATTTTTATCGATATATGTCAAGATAATTTCAAAAAGAAAATTTACAATACTTTCCATTAATCCAGATTTTTATAATTTCATAAGTGTAGTTAATTCAATTCATTCAAATAAATCCCTTCAATGTAATCACTCATCCGTAATCTCTATAATGAAATTGATGAATATATTTTTTGGATTAAATTTTTTGACTAGGTCGTAAGTAGCTTTCATCGTCCCTCATGTAGCCAACAAATCATCATGAAGCAATACCACGTCATCCTCATCAATAGCATCTTCATGGATTTCAATACAATCTTTCCCATATTCTTTCTCATATTCTTCACTTACAGTTTTTGCAGGGAGTTTTCAAGGTTTACGAGCCAAGACTACTCATGCTCACAATTTAACAGCCAAAGCTGAAGCCATTACAAATCCACGACTTTCTATTCAGACTATTTTGGTAATTCATTTATCTTTGTATAATTCATAAAGCTCGTCCACCATAATCTGTATACATTTTGCATCTTTATAAAGAGTTGTAACGTCACGAAAGTTTATCCCTTTTATAGGAAAATCTGGAATACTGCGGAGATGCTCAATCAAATATGGATTATTCATTAGCAAAAATATATGATATAAATCTGATTTATGATAAATTTCTATTTGATATATTCAATCAAATTTCTATTATTTTATTATTGTGAAAATTTATTAATACAAAATACATTTATGTCGTTTCTCAAATCATTCTTAGATAAAATATTAGGATCAAATACTTTGTATTATCCTGGTTGTTTAACCAAGGCCCTTTTACCTGAAATTCAAAAAAATTACGAGGATATTTTACATGAGCTTTGAATAGATTTTATCAAATTATCTGATAAAGAATACTGCTGTGGAAGCCCCGTTTTGAGAGCTGGAATGAAAGATGCTTATGAAAAGATTAAAGAAAAAAATATTCAGATTTTTAAAGAACATGCTGTTGGTTTAATTATTACTAACTGCCCTGCTTGTTATAATATGCTTAAATATCAATACAAACTAGAAGAAGAACATTGAATTAAAGTGGAACATATCACACAAACAATAAAAAGAAATGAGAAAAAGTTGAAAAATAAAGATGTTTTGAAAGAGATAACTTATCATGATCCTTGCCATTTAGGTAGACTTTCATGAGTATATGAAGAACCTAGAGAGATATTAAATAAATGTGGTTATAAAGTGAATGAATTAAGTCATAATAGAGAAAATTCTATGTGCTGTGGATGAGGAGGTGGACTCGTGAATAATAATCCAGAATTATCTGAAAAAATTTGTAATCAAGTATTGTCTGAAATACCAGAGTGAGCAAGCATGACCAGTCCTTGTCCAATGTGTTATTTCCAGTTCAGAAAACATGCCAAAAGTGTAGAAGTGAAAGAATTTTCTGAGATAATTTTAGATGCTAAAAAAGAGAAATAATGGCAGAAAGAGTTGTTAGAGATCCAAATGCTATATGTTCTCATTGCTGATTATGTAGGAACGTTTGTCCTGCATACAAAATTTTGAAAGATGAAATAGCCTCTCCAAGAGCTAAAAATATTTCTATTGATGCATTTGTAGATAATAAAGTAAAGATTGATTGAAAATATTTTTTTGAATATTGTAATGGATGTGAGGCTTGTGTAGCTGTATGTCCAATTAAATGTGGATTTGATGCAATTAAAGCTAGAGAAAATGTAGTAAAAAGCTGATTTATTTCAAAGGAGAATAAAGAAATGGTGGAGAATATTGAGAAATATAGAAATCCATTCTGAAAAGTTAAAGAATGAGCTAAAGCTCCTGATAAATTATATTGTTGCTAAAAGTTCCCCAATTTGTCAGGGTGAGGATTTTTAAGTGTATGTATATAGTATACCTATAAATTATAACTTTATAACTACAAATATCTTGTTATATAGTTTTTGTAAACTTCCATGAATTTATCGTATAATATATCTGAATTTTTTTCTGCTTCTGAAATTTTTTCTTTTAACTGAATAATTTCTGTATCATTTTCTTGATTTCTCACTCTCTCTGGTCTATTTAATTCAATTTCCTTCAATCTGATAAATATTTCATTCTCATATATAATTCATGACATATAATCTATCGCAGCATTTTTTAATAAACTATCTCAATTATAATCTCAAATAATATTTGCCACCTTAATAGCTTTTTTACATACATCTAATGCAGATTTTCACTCATTAATATATCTCTGAGATTGTCCAGAGTTTGGTAAATATGCAATTCATTCTATACAATATTGAACATCATTTGATATTGCATCAAAATACATTGATGCATTAGTTAATCATGAATATAGTTGTTTAGAATCCATTACTAATTCTCAATTTTCATAATATTCTATCTGATAAACATTTTCATCTTCATCATAGTATATAGATAATCAATCCTCTATATTTTCGGAATAATTCCATATTGCAGAGATTTCTCAATTTTCATTATAAAATCTCTGAGCTCAGTCCATAACAATATTATTATCTTTATCAATTCATAAAATATTATACCAAGCTTGTAAATTTCAGTTCGGATACCAATATATCATATTTCCATAATCAATAAGTTCATCTCAACTCCACACCGCATCACTCCAATATCATTTAGGTTTTCCATTATCCGTCCAATCTTCCAATGAATCCAATTTTTCATATGGTCTATCTGTCTCTGATTCTAATCATTTTAACCCGGTTTTTTCTGGTAATAAGTAATAATATCATGTTTGAATAGGATCGCTAATTAATTCTTTAAATTCTTCATCACTTAATGAACTGATCTCCTCAAAACTGTATCTTATTCATGATATATCAATTCGAGTAGCATGTCAATTTTCAAAGTACTGTTGATATGCGATATACCTTTCATTCGTATCCATTTTTTTAGAAATACCATATCCAATAGATAATCAATTCTCTACTCATTTTTCATATCTCATTACATAATCAAGCCATCATGTTGGCTCCTTTTCAATTCATGAATCATTTGGTTTTTCAACAAGCTGTTCTACTATACTTTCTCATGTAAGATAATATAGATAATTTCAATATGTTGGGATATATCAAGTTCGTACTCATTCTTCATATCAGTTTACATAATTTCATTCTAATGCAATTTGTCCATTTCAATAATAAAATACCCATTTTCATTCTGCAAGTACACCACTATATCATCCTGTAGAATATATATTCATTTTCCATTTACTATCAAATCATTCGTAATTATAAGCAGAAAAGTCTAATCAGAAACTTTTAACTCTCTGCTCTTGATTTTGATTATCAGTAAGTTTTACCTCATTTTTAATTTCTCTTTCATTTGAACTACATCATGTAAGCAACATAAATGTAGAAATTACAAGTGTAATAATTAACGATTTTTTATTCATTATGATATTATCAGATTATAAAAGTACAATTATTTACCTTGTATTCATTTTTTTTATTTTAGAACAATCAGAAATCAAACGAACGGTTTCAATAATGAATATAATAAAACACACAAACATATCAAAGGTAAAATGACTATCAGCATATATATTATATTTCCGAATTCAAAATCATTGAGTTATCCCATCCAAGACCAAAAATATAAACCAATCTCTTAATAGATAGAGTATATATTTTCAGAATCTTTTTCAACATGTCATATTATTCTCTGTTTTATTATTAATATTTGTACGAATTCATAAATCATATACATTATCTCAGTTTGTTCATGGAATAAGATATAACCCTAAAGATATAATGGGAATTATTCAAATTATAATCCACCATCCAGACAATCCCATATCATGACACCTTTTTATTCCTCGTGGAATTCGAAACCAAAGAAAAATTATAGACATGATAATTGATAGAATATTAGCATCTGCATCTGTAATAGGATTATCAACCCGATTACCAATTAATACTAATAAAAGTACAAAAAGATATTCTGTACAAAACAATATCACTGTATTCCTAAAAAATATCCGCCTATTCATTCTATTATAGTCGTAATCATTTATAGTTTCATCAAGTCAATTTTCATCAAATCAATCCCCACTAAATTTCTTTGAGAAGGTTTTTTTCATTTGTATCTCTGTGGATCTGTAGTTCTCTGTATCATTAGCATTTTCTCCAGTCAAATTAACAATGGTTCAGCAATGGCGACATTTTTCTACAGTTTCCTTAATTTTTTCTCAACAATTAGGACATTTCTTATATAGACTTTTCATGATTTATACATTAGTGATAAAACTATTTTAATCATGGAAATGTAATATTTTTATTCTCTTTTGTTCGTAACAATTATGCAAAAAATACCAATAAGAGAATTATTATGATAAATACTATTCGTGGAATTTAATATGCTATAAATTTTCCACTTTATGATGCTTTTTCTAGTTTAGTTTCAACAACATTTGGCGATTTACATTTTGGGCATATAACCATATCTTTCCTTCATATTTCTCCAAATAACATTAAAAGTGCTCATATAAGTCAGAATATTCACATAAAATCGGATGCTTTTGTTTCTCTTTTTCTCCCTCATTCTCATTTAAATCAGCAATCAAGGCACTCTATGTACGATTTGTCTAATGGTTTTCTATAATTTTTTATAGGTTGATTTTTGTTTGACTTTACTCAGTTTTTATCAAATCAATTTCCATTAAATTTCTTTGAGGAAGTTTTGTTTATTTGTATTTCTGTAGATTTGTAGTCCTTTATATCATTAGCATTTTCTCAAGTTAGATTGAGAATAGTTCAGCAATAACAACATTCTTTGGCAGTTTCCTTAATTTTTTCTCAACAATAAGGACAAATTTTATAGTATTCTGTCATTTAAAAAGAAAAATAAATAAAAAGACGGCTAACTCCCGCTAGTCGCCAAACTATAGTCTTAGATATCAGTACATGATAAGAAAGATCAGAAGCTAACCGTCTTCTTTCACATACTGAGAAAAAACAATTTTCTCTAAAACTACAATTTGGCAGTTTGAGAATAAAGAAAATCTATTGATTGTCAAATAAAATTTAGATTTCAATAAATCTTGATAAAGAATAACCAATTTTTATAATTTTGGTTAGTTTAATTATCAAAAATACCCTATGCAATCTTACAACGATCCACTCCATAATCTAATTTATAATACTGATGCTTCACATTTTCATAATGATGAAAAAACTGAAGTATTTTTACCTAAAAATAGAAATGAAGTAATTGAAATCGTAGAAACTGCCGTGAAAGAAAATAAAAAAATAGTTTGTAGAGCTTGAGGAACTAACCTAGTTGGGAACTGTTTACCTAGTAAAAATACTATCGTAATTGATTTATCAGCTTTAAATAAAATTTTAGAGCAAAATGCTTCAAGCATAACAGTTGAACCATGATTAACTACTGATGAATTGAATGAAATATTAGATAAATATGACTTGTATTTCCCTGTTCAATTATGATCTCATGCATCTGCCCAAATCGGTGGAATGATTGCGACTAATTGAGCATGAATGAGAGCTATCAAATATTGAAAAATGGAGAAATGGGTGGAAGAAATGGAAGTAATTACTGTTTCAGACCAAAAGGAAGTGAAAGTTCAGACTTTATCCTGAGATGATGCTAAAGATTTTTTCTGATCTGAATGAACTTTGGGAATAATTCTTAATGCTAAATTGAAATTGATTAAGAAACCTACTGCTTCTAGTCTGAATTTTAAATCTTTTGATAATTTGGATAATGCATTAATGTATGTAAAAAGCATAAGAGATAAAAAGAATCCTGAATTATCTGCATTAGAAATTATCAATCCACAAGTATCTAAAACTGTTTGATTAGATGAAAAATATTATGTATTAGTAGAATATGAAAATGATTCTGACTGAGATATCAAAGATCTAAATGAGATTAAAGATATTTGGATTAGAAGAGATGCTTGTTATGCTGCTACTGTAAATGCTTGATATCCACAGATTGAAGATCCAGAAATTCATGAAAATGAAGAAAAGTTTTTGAAATGGTTGGAAGAAAAGCATATTCCTGCATACTGACACATTGGAATTGGGGTTTTGCATCCACATTTCAACGAAGATCAAAAAGAACTTATGGACGAAATGTATAAATTTGTGCAAGAATTATGATGAAATGTTTCATGAGAGCATGGAATAGGAAAGAAAAAACAGAAATATCTATCTGATGAAGAAAAAAATCAGATTAAATCTATTAAAGAAAAATGGGATTCTAATGATGTATTTGGATTTTAACAAAAAATAATGAATAGAGATAAACAAATAATCAAAGTTAGCTTATATGGAATACTCACCAATATTGCTTTGGTAGTTTTTAAGTCAATAGTCTGATTTTTATCAAACTCTATTGCTATCGTTTTAGATGCTGTAAATAACTTGAGTGACGTAATCTCCTCTCTGGTTACGATAATTTGAATTAAACTTTCAAGCAGAAAACCGGATAAAGAGCATCCTTACTGACACGGAAGAATCGAATATTTCGCTGCTGTAATAATTGCTGTAATCATATTGATTGCATGAATTATGGCACTTAAAGAATCAGTGGAAAAAATTATAAATCCTGTGGAGACTAATTATACTATTGTCACATTATTGGTGGTAACTGTCGCCATTTTCGTGAAAATCTTCTTGTGAAGATATGTTAAAAGTCAGTGAAAGAAACTGAATTCATGAAGTCTAATAGCTAGTGGTGTGGATGCGTTGAATGATAGTCTTATTTCATTATCTACACTTATTGCTGCATTAATCAGCATTTTCTTTGGTATATGAATTGAATGATTTATCTGAGTAGTTATTTCTATATTCATTTTGAAGGCTGGAATTGAAATTCTTAAAGATACAGTTAAAGAAATTATCTGAACTAGAGCTGATCCAGAATTAGTTAATAAATTGAGGTCAAAAATTCAGTCACATGAATGAGTTCTCTGAGTTTATGACATGATGCTTCATAATTACGGACCAAATAAAATCATCGGAACTGTCCATATTCAGGTGGATGATAATATGACTGCGAAAGAGATTCACAGACTAACCAGAGAAATCCAAGTTTGAGTTTACTGAGCTTTTGGAATTATTCTCACAATTTGAATCTATGCTAGCAATAACGAGTGAGAATTTGGAAAGATTCAAAAAGAATTAAATCAGATTATCAGAAATTACGAGAATATAATTCAAATGCACGGTTTCTACGTAGATGATTCGACTAATCATATTTCATTTGATTTAATCTTTGACTACAAAGAAGAGAATCCAGAAAAAATCGTTCGTAAAATCAAAAAAGAAATTAAGAGTAAATTTCCTGATTATGAATATAGCGTAATTATTGATAATGATATAAGTGAATAATTTTAACAAATATAACCTTCATTATGTGAAAAAGTGAAAAGAAATTTTATGTAGTGCGAAAATGAAAAAAAATCTGAATTTTTGATTCACGAGATGAATGTAAAGAAAGCGTGAATGGATTTTCAGATGCTAAATATAAATGATTTTCTAGTATAGAGGATGCTGAAATAGCTTTGAAAGAGTGATGGGAAAAATATTATGAAGTGAATAAAACTGAGAAAAAAGAAAAAGTGAATAACGAAGATATTCCATTTTTTGCTAAAAGTATAGCAGTGGATGCAGCATGCGCTGGAAATCCATGAGAAATGGAATATAGATGAATTGATTTACAAACATGAGATGAAATTTTTCATGAGAAATTTAAAATTTGAACGAATAATATTGGTGAATTTCTCGCTATTGTGCATTGACTAAACTATTTGTGAAATGATAATAGAGTAATTTATAGTGATTCTAGGATTGCTATATCATGGGTGAATCAATGAAAATGCAAAACTCAGGTAAATACTAATGGAACTTCAGATTTTTCAAGGACTTTGGAAGCAATTGAAAGAGCCGAGAAATGGTTGAAAGAGAACTGAATAAAACATAAAATTCTGAAACGAAATACTGAAGATTGGTGAGAAATTCCAGCTGATTTTGGAAGAAAATAGATTTATTTTGAAAACGAGAAATGCCAAAATTAACCTATCGCACAATTGAAAGTAAGTTTGAATACGAGATACCTAAGATTAAAGGATCTAGATTTTTAACATATCTTTTCCCATGTGAAGATAAAGAAAATGCTGATGATTTATTGGAACAAATAAGAAAAGAGCATTTTTCTGCCACTCACCACTGCTCTGCTTGGAGATTATGAATCCAGGTCCATGAGGATTTATTTGGAAATGTTTTGATTGATCCAAAATTTTCAAAAGCTAACGATGATTGAGAACCAACAAATACTGCCGGGAAACCGATTTTGAATGTATTGGAATGAGATAAACTTTTGAACATAATGGCTATCGTGGTGAGATATTTTGGTGGAACTTTATTATGAGTTTGAGGTTTAATTCAAGCTTATACACAAGCCACAAAAGATGCTATTGCGAACTGTAATATCGTTGAGAAAGAGATTTTGAAGGAATTTGAATTGGTCCATGAATATTCACAAACTTCTTTGGTTGCTCATTTAATGGAAAAATATGATATAAAACTTATTTCTGAAGTTTGTGATGAAAAATCAAAAAAAAATCTGAGTATAAATCAATGATTATTTTCAGATTTTGAGAAAGAATTATTTGAAGCTAGTAATGGTAGCTTGAAAATTTAAATTTCTAATTATTTTGCATATCAAAATTCTAATATTTCTCCCAGCATCCAATTATTATTTGATTAAATCTACATTGAAATCCAGCTTTATATCTGTATTATCATTCATTGTTTAAATAAAAAACTTTTACTGTATACTTTTATTCTAATATAAATTATTTTATGGAAAATCGAGGAGATCAAATTTTAAATTCATTCGAATATGTTCGAGATAGTATTGTAAAATTTGTATACGAACAACCATTCATTTTTATAATAATTTTAATTCTATTTATCCTATCATCAATCTCTCGTGTTTTCAAGTTACGCTTGAAGAAAAAATATATTGAACCATACGAACGATCATGAAACACAGATAATAAAGACTTTTACGTAAAGTATTACCAAAAAATTCAATATGTGGACTTCTTTTGAGCTTTCATATGAATCTTATTAATATTTATATATTTACTCACAAAAAACACAGTTATTTGAGCTGTTTGGGCTGTATGAGTATGAGGAATTTTAATTACTTTTCAGACTTTTTCTGTATCATTATTTACGTATTTTTTGCTTATAAAAACTTATAAAGTCTGAGATACTATCAGATTGAGAATAAATTGAGATACTATGCAGTGACAAATATTATACATAAAACTTCTCCATGTTTGAATGTCTGGGAAAAATGATTTTGGAGAAAACACTTGAGAATCTTTTGTAATTCCTAACTACCAATTATGGAATAATCCTATAGTAAAAGTTGATCTTTCATTAGACAATTATGCCAAAGATTCTTTGACTATAGTTTATGATCCAAAAAATTTTAACATATCATTTGAAGAATTTTCTGGTAGCTTGAAAAAATTTTTAGATGGTTTGTTTCCTGTAAGATCGGCCTCTAATGTCGCTTATTTCAAAAGCTATATATGAGTAAAGTATAAAATTGACTATAAATACGATTGAGATTGAAAAGCTAACATTCGGGTTTGATTTGTGGAGAAGAGATCGAAGGCAAAGCATATGAAGTTGAAAATAATCTCCTTTGTCGAAGATCAAAAAAAGACTGAGTAAAATTTCTATCCCTTCCAGCAACTACTTTCTAATTCCTGGAATCCTCTCTGCAAATCATGAAAAACTGTTAAACGATTATCCCATATTCACCGTAGCATATTTGAAGTTCATTCTAGAAAATCTCTATCATGGGAAACTATCAATGTTACTCAGTTAAATCATTGTAGCATCATTTTGATAGTTTCCTTTGAACCTAAATCCAAATGGTTTGTCGGTTCGTCCATTATGATTATGTGCGGTTTCTGTAACAACATTTTGGTTACAGCCACTTTCGCCATTTCTCATCACGAAAGTGAAGAAATTTTATGATCCATCTTTTCTACATCTATTTTCAAAGTTCACAGAAATGCTCTCGCATCTTGATAAGAAATCCCGACTCACATCACCGCATCTATCACAGTATCATTTGGATGTAAATCATCAAAAACCTGAGAATATGAACCAATACGCAAATCTGGATGAACCTTCACAGATCAATGAAGTGGTTGGAGTTCTCACAATATTGTTTTTATTAATGTTGTCTTTCAGATTCAGTTTTTTCAAATTATTCAGATATGCATTTCTTTGGTAATTTCGATTTTGTTTGGCAAAGTAACAAGTTCTTTTCATGGATATCACACAGTCAATCATTCAATCTGCATAATCAGATTTGGTAATCTCTGAGAAAGTTTGAAATTGATTTTCTTTGGATCTGACTCAGTTTCTGGAGCCTCTACCCTATCCAGTTTATCTAGCATTTTGATTCTACTCTGAACTTGTGCTGCTTTACTAGATTTATAGCGAAACTTTGTAATAAATTTTTCCTGCTGCTGTAAATATTTTTGTTGTGCTACGTAATTTTTATGCTGAATCTCCAAATTTTTCTCTTTCTGATGTAAATAATCTGAATAATTTCATTCGTAAAGATGTAATTTTTTCTGACTAATTTCCACCACACGATTGAAACATGAATTTAAAAATTTCTTATCATGGGAAATACAGATTAGTGTTTTTCACCATAATTCACAAAAACGTTGTAAAAAGAAAATTCATTCAATATCTAAGTGATTAGTTGGTTCATCAAGCAACAATAAATCTACTTCTTGGATTAAGAATTTTGCTATTTGGAGTTTAGTTTGCTCTCATCATGAAAGTTGCTTAATCTTAAAATTAAGCATAGCTTTAGAAAATCAGAAATATTTCAAAATTTCTATCTGCATTCATCGTTTTTGATAACCATTCTCTTTTCTAAGCCAATCTTGAATTTTTTCTTTTTCTTCAAGCAATGAATGATAGTCTTGCATATTTTTCTCTCCAACTAAGTTCCTTCACTGCGTTCAGGATGACAACAAACTGTCATTCTGAGGAGCTTGCGACGAAGAATCTTGTGAATCTGTGTGTATATCACCTAACGACCTCTCAATCTCCTCTAATCTTTCCATAGCAAGTTTAATATCTGGAAAACAGGTTTTCATTTCTTCTTCTACCGTGTGTTCATCATTTGCTCGAAATAAATCCTGAGAAAGATATCAGATTTTTACTCAATCAGCTATTTCTATCATTCAAAATCCTGATTCTTCTTTTCATATCAACATTTTTAAAAGTGTAGATTTTCCGCTTCCATTCTTTCATATCAAAGCTACTTCATCACCAAAACGGAGTTGCAAATTTGCATCATCAAAAAGAATTGTTTTTCAAATTTGTTTATCTAAGTGATGAATTTTGATTATATAATCTTTTTTGGCTCGAGACCTTTCTTGAAAATATTGCTTTGGAATAGACTGTAATGGAGACATGCTAGGCTGAATATCTTCAACTTTAGGTTCTTCATCAGCGAACAAATCAATTTCAAAAAACTTACTCAAATACTTTTTCAGACTTTTTATTTTGGTTTCCTCTTTGGTTGGTTTATTAAATTTTAAAAAATAGTCTGAGCATAATTCATAGACTTCTGCGTATGTTAAATCTGGATTTATTTCAAGTATTTTTGTAATGTATTCATCAATTGCTTCTTCAAGTGTCATTATTTACTTTATTTCATAAAATTTGCTATATTTTCTTTAAAATATTTGATTTCATCTGGTCAAGCCTTATATAATTCCATTGCATGTAGGAGATTTTGACAAGACTGGACAAAATAACGTCTTGTCTGAATCAGAGCAGTTAATGGGAGATCGTCATTTTTACGAGGACGAATCTGTGCTAGATATTCATCATTTTCTTTTTGTAAAATTTCCAAAGCTTGTTGTGCATCACTTAAAGCTTTCTTACTATCAAGACGTTGATATAAATGCAAAATTGTGCTATAAAATACTATTACCATTTCACGAGTATCTTCATAATCTTTTTGTAAATTATCACTACTACTTCGTTGCCAATCTTCGATATGACTTCGAACATCCTTTATAGCCTTACAAGAATCAAGCACAGAAATTACACTTTGATACAATTCAGCATTTTCTGCACTTTTGTCTGATACAGGTAATGAAATTAAGAACTCCAAAAGCTGATTCTGAATATATTTTACATCTCAATAAACTTTAGAAAGATCATTTTTATCAAAATTTCATTCTAAAGATAAAGCTGTAGCTATCTTTTCTTCTGTATCTTCTCAAGCATCAACTGAAATTGGAGAAAAATCTCGGGCATTCAGATTGTATTTGATTGCATTTCGAAATAACAGTAACATATCTTGTTTTACTGCTAATTGAGCCACACTTGGATCTAGATTCTCAACATTAAATATTTTATGTATTGCTAGTTGAGCTCTTTGCTTTTTATCTTTTATGAACTCAGTTAACCACTTAGAAATAGGATTAACGAAAAACAAAAATATAAATGCAAAAATTGTACGCCACATAAAGTAAATTATTGTAATTCAGATTACTATACCAAATCTTGGCTCTAAAATATTTGAATATAATTTAACTATTAAAGGTAGAGAAATAATTCATAAAAATGAAGTAATAAGATTAAATCATACATGCCAAAATGCAACTTGCTTTTTAATCGCTATTTTATTTGATCATATCGCTCCTAAAACAATTGTAATAGTGGATCCCAAATATGTAGCAAAAATTGTAGCTAAAGCTTGCTCAGGCTGTAATATTCCTGAATAAGCTAAAGTAAGAGATATGATAAATACTATAGTTCATGATTGGACTAATGTTGTTAATCACCATCAGATTAAGAAAAATATTCGTGGACTCATTTTTGCATATTCTCAAAAATCTACGGTATCAGTTATAAATCATAGTCACTCTTTCATTAAGGAAAAAGCAAGGAATATCACACCAAAACTTAGAAAGAATTTACTAATTGATGCTACTTTAGACCAACGTGATAAAAAATTTATTCATATAGCTCATAAAAATATCAAAGGTAATGCTATTTTTGCTACATCGAAACTTAATCAAACTACTCATAAAAGTGATGCAGTGATTCATGAACCAACGTTTGATCATAAAATGGTTGCCAGTGCTGATTTGAGAGACAGAATTCCTGTTCAAACAAAGGCTAATACTAAAACTGATACTACATTTGAACTTTGCAAAATCGTGGTAATTAAAACTCCACTTCAGAATGATTTAAATTTTGAGGCTGTAAACTTTTTTAAAAAGTTTTTAAATCATCAATTTGTTAATCAAGAAACCGCCTGCTCTAAATAATTCATTCAAAATAAAAAAAATCCAAGTCATCATAGAAATTGTAGTACTCACTCTCGCATTTATTTTGTTTAAGTTTAAAAATCCAAAATTATATTTGATTTTAATAATTCTAAACTAAAATTCAAGCGGCATAGATTTATAACGGAACAAAAAAACTCTGAATAGGTATCTATAAACATTATAAATAAAATACTTCATATTTAACATTATCTCTAGGAGATTGTTTTCACTCTGCAATGTATCTACGGAACCACGTTCTCTGTTTTTTTGCTAGATAATGAGTATTTTTTCTTAATAGTTCTTCCATAGTATCATAATCATATTCTCACTGAATATATCCCACAACTTCTTTATATCCAATTCATTGCATTGATTGTAAAGATGAAGAATATCATTTATCCAAAAGTCATGTCACTTCATCAATCAATCAGCTTTTTAACATTTCCTTTATTCTAGCATTTATACGCATATTAGTTTCTTCTTTTTCACGCCAAAGTCATAACATCAACAATGGATGAGTTACAGGCTGATGGAGAAATAATTCTGTTTTAGTTTTTCATGTTTCGTGATAGATTTCTAATGCACGGATGATATACCTAGTTGCATTAGGATGCAATTTACCTGCCTCTTCTGGATCTATTTCTTGTAATAATTTATACACAAATCAAGGTTCAGAATCCTCTTTTTTTTGTAATTCAGCACGATATTCATAATTTGGAGGACATTCAGGCATTTGAAAATTTTTATAAATCGTATCTATGTAAAGTCCGGTTCATCAGACTATAATCGGATGATTTTTATGTCAAAGAATTGTCTCCACCTCATTTTCCACGTCAAATTTTCGCTGTCATGCTGTGTAGGTTTCATCTGGATTTACTATATCAATCTGATAATGTGGAATTTTTTCACGTCGCTCCAATGGAACTTTATCTGTTCAAATATCCATTCAACGAAAAATCTGTCTGCTATCTGCTGATATTATTTCAATAGGAAAAAAGTCTGAAAGTAATAATGATAACTTACTTTTTCACGTAGCAGTTGCTCATCGAATAATGATTGTTCAATCTGAAAATTTATCCAAAAAAGTTTGGCAACAATCCTTTATTTTGGGCAATATATCGCTTATTTCCATTCAGTTATTCTCTCCCTAAATAAACTATCTCATTAATCCAAAATCTTCTGGTCAAAAAATTGGATGTCTTCAACAACCATTACTAACGCAATAAATCATTAGAATTCTTGGTTTTCACTCGTTTTCACTTGTCGCAAATTTCCATGTTTCATCGTATTGTTCCTGTGTTGATGACAATATGTATGAAATATCAAACGTATAAACCTCTTTTCATTTATATGTTTCCGTTGTTTTTTGTATATTCTGAGGTATTATTGTATTTCAATCAATTCATCCAAAGAATGGCGACATTCTGAATGCAGTAAAATGATCTCTTATATTTTTATCGTTTTGTGTCTTTTCGTCAAATAATGCAAAAGAACTATCAAAATCTCAATCTGACATATAAGCGAAGTAAGACTGAATTAATTCTTCAGCATTTTGAGGATCTGCTATAATTTCAGTTTTCTCTGCTGTTTTATTTTCTTCCGTATTATTCTCTTCGCCGGTAATGCTCGACAAATCAACATTTCATACTGTATTTCATTCTTGCATATCACTACTCCAGTAAAAATTATCATCTACTTGAATAGCAACATTTTTAGTCTCTAATTGTGGATGAATTATAGCCAAGTAAAATGCTATACAAAACCATAGTAAGGATCATCAAAATAGCAATCGAACCCACAAAGGCACCTTCGAAGAAGATGGTTTTCTCTCTACTTCCCTCGTTTGAGATATTTTTTCTTCAGATAATTTTTTTATCAAAGCCTGCTTTTTAGCACGATTTGCCTGAGAGATTATTGCAGTAGCACTTGCCTTTGTTGGAGTTAAATCCTTTTTTCTCCTTTTTATAACAACCTTCTTTTCTGCTTCTTTTGGTTCAGCTGATTGCTTAGTTTTTTTCACTGTAGTCTTTTCTTTGTTGTCAGATTTTTTTGTATTTTTTTTCGTTGTGGTTGTTTGTTTTGTAGTTTTTTGAGGCATAAAAAATGATTTTTATGTAAAACATATCTTTTTTAGTTTAAAATTTTGGATAAAAATTTCAAATGTTTTTGATAATTTATGTATCGACCGTAAAGAATTAAATCACTTGCATTTTTCATTTGTTATCTTATATTCTGGTGGTGGTATTTTATGTTTTTAACTACAGATTAGATGGCTTTAGATATCAAAAAAACTGAAAATTGAATTCTGATAGAGAATAAGTTTTTGTTTAACCCAACGGAAATAGAAGTCTGAATTATTAATTTATTGCCAAAGACTTGAGAAGAAATGGCTTATGATAGGGGTAATTTGTTATCAATTGATTTCCCTGGAGAGTATGATATCTGATGAGCTTTCATTAAAGTTTTCGCATGAAATTGAAATAAGTTAAATTTTTTGGTGACTTATGAAGGAACAAGTTTTGCTGTGATTCAGTCACCTGAAGTATTGGAATTAGATGAGGTTTGTGATATGAATACTCGGATTTTCCCAGATGAATCTGTTTCAAAAAAGTTAGATCAATTAGAAATGGAGTGAAATAGAATAAATCTTTCTCAATTGGATGAAATGTCATTTGAAGATGCGACTAAAGATACAGAAGAAGAAATTGAAGTAAAAATTGAGTAATATAGATTGTGAATAAATATATTTTTGTAATTTTGTGTGTAAAAATTTGAAATATAAAAAGTTTTGATTATAATTAGGTTATGGATTTATTTCATAACCTTTTTAAAATGGGAAATTCTAAAAAAAATAAAACTACAGATTGTTCTCTTTCGAATCCTGAGAATAAAAATGAGAAAACTAAGATTTCATGATGGTCTAAAATTATCAGTTCTTTAGCTCTTGTATGAGCATTATCTTCATGTGGTGATTTTCCTAACAATGAGATAATAGCAAATCCTGGTACTCAAACGGAAAGATTCAATATTGAATATCAATATTCTGGTTGATGAAGCGGAGAACCTACAATAGTTGATTATAATATATTAGTTAGTAAAAATTGAGAAATCTATGAATGACAAATTGAGCAAAAAAACTGATGGTTTTTCAAGGAAAATAAAAAAATTAAATCTGACAATGTAGATGATCTTTTTCAAAGAATTTCAGATGAATTAGAAAATGAAAAAATCTCAGAGTGAACTAGAAAAAACAAAGATGATAAAGTAGCTCGTGCAAAAGAAATCTTTAACGATAGTGTATTAAACCATCCAAATCCCTCTAATGAAGAAATTAGAATTAAATATAAGAAGAAATAATTTTATATATTTCACTTGCATTTAAAAAAAATAATCCTATAAAAGTAGCATCCAATGATTTTAGGTGCTACTTTTTATTGAATGGAAGGAAATGAGAACAAAGAACAGCCAATTATCAAGCGAGATTATCTACCAGATGGAATCGTTGCTTTAGAAAATGCTCAACGAATCGCTATTGCTCAGAATCAGAATGTTATAAATTTTGAGCATATTTTTTGGTGAAGTTATGGAGTAATTAGAGAAGATAAGAACTTCCCTACTTTTTCATCAATTGTAGGATTTAATAATGCAAAAAAATTAGATGAGTATTATGTTCAATGGATTCAAAACATAGTAAGAAATAGAAAAGATATCCCGAATGAGAATCGTATGAGAATTCAAAAAACTGCTCTGGATGCTATTGTGGGAAATATAAAACAACGACAGTTTACACGTCCAGATTTCTGCTTTCTATTTTGTACATCTTTTTTGAATTTGTCCAATGGAAATCAAATAATTTGATTGCTGATTGATGACAGTGTAAACGTAAAAGCGTGTATGGAGAACTGCGAAAAACTCGTAAATAATCCTATTGCTCGTCGCAGTGGCGTATTTGCTTTTTTACAAATTTTGAGTAAAATTTTCAAAGATATATCTTTAGATCCTAGTAAAGTACAAACTATGATAAACATTAACGATAACTTGAACGAATTAGAAGCTTTCTTGAAAGAAAATGATGTTTCAAATCCTGAAAATAGTGTAGAAAGCGAGATTTGACAGGATTACGACCAAAATATTGATGCAAATGGAACTGCGACTAAGAAAAAGGAAGAGAAAAAGCTGAATATAGAATATTTTGGTACAGATTTAACTAGAGAATGTAAAAATGGGTTCATTGACCCAATTATTTGACGTGAACAGGAAATCAATCAGGTGATTTATACACTTTTACGTAAAACTAAGAACAATCCCCTACTTATTTGAGAACCATGAGTAGGTAAAACTGCAATTGTAGAATGATTAGCTCAAAGAATAAATGAATGAAAAGTTCCAGATAAATTGAAGGGTAAACGTCTTTTCCTTTTGGATATGGGAACTTTGGTTGCAGGAACTAAATATCGTGGAGAATTTGAAGCTAGAATGAAATCAATTTTGGACGAAGCAATCGATCCTGCAAATAATATCATAATGTTCATTGACGAAGTGCATACAATTATCGGAGCAGGTGGACAAGATCATAACGATGCCGCTCAGATGCTCAAACCTATGCTATCTAGATGAAAATTAAAATTAATCGGAGCTACAACTTTTGACGAATATCAGAAAGTAATCGAAAAAGATGCAGCTTTGAAGAGAAGATTTCAGGAAGTAGTAGTAAATGAACCAGATAATGAAAGCACTCAACTAATCATCGAATGATTGAAAAAAACTTATGAAGACTTCCATGGAGTTCAGATTTCTCCTGATGCTATTTCTGCTGCTATCAATTTGAGTAAAAGATATATTTTGAATAAGCATTTACCTGATAAAGCATTAGATATCTTGGACGAAGCATGTGCCAGAAAATCTACTATGCAAGAGAAATTAGAGGTAAATGACGATTATCAAAAAGCTGAAAAAGAAATTGAATCAATCCAGAAAAAAGTCACGAAAGCGATTGAAAATCAGGATTATTTTACTGCTGCTGATTTGAAAGAAAAGGAAGAAGACTTGAAGCAAAAATTACAATCAATTAGAAATAAAAGTACAATTCCTACTCACTTGAGAAGCACAATTGATGCAAAAGATATCGGAAATGTATTAGCAGAAAAGACTTGAATTCCTGTAAATATCGTAAACGAAGACGAAATCAGTAAATTAAAGAGATTAAAGTGAACTTTGAAAGAAAGTATTATCGGACAAGACGAAGCAGTAGATGCTGTAGTTAAAACATTAACAAGGTCCAGACTTTCTATGATTAATAAAAAGAAACCTATCGGAAGTTTTCTATTCCTTGGACCTTCATGAGTAGGTAAAACATACTTAGCAAAACTTATTGCGAGAGATTACTTCGGAGACGAAAGTGCCATGATTAGATTTGATATGTCTGAATTTATGGAAAAATTCTCTGTTAGTAAATTAATCTGATCTCCTGCTGGATATGTAGGATTCGAAGAATGAGGAGGTTTAACTGAAGCTGTTAGAAGAAAGCCTTATTCAGTAATCTTATTCGATGAAATCGAAAAGGCTTCACCTGATGTATTGAATATCTTATTACAGATATTGGATGAATGACAACTAAAAGATAGCAAATGAAGATTAATAGACTTCAAGTCTACTATCATAATCATGACTTCAAATATCGGAAGTGAAGAATTTAGTAAGAAGCAAGTAAGTATCGGATTCGCTACTGGAACTGAAAAAGAAATGAGTGCAAAAGACTTTGACTTAATAAAAGAAAGAGTTGTCGATCAGCTTAAGAATTCTATGTCACCTGAGCTATTGAATAGAATTGACCACAAGGTAGTATTCAAACCACTCAGCAAAGACGATTTGAAATCTATATTCAATATGCAGTTAGCTACATTCTTGGATGCATGGAAATGAAAAGAATGAATCAAATTACCTAAATTCACAGCTAAACAAGTGAAAGATATCATTGAAAAGATTTATGATCCACAATATGGAGCAAGACCTGTGGAAAGATATATTCAGAATGATATTGAGTGAGAATTAATTAATTCAGTGCTAGAAGCTAATTAGAGATTATAAAAATAGCTCTCCGCTTGGAGAGCTTTTTTTAATTAACTAAATAATGACAAAATCACCTTCCACTTTTTTTTCTTTCTACCGTTTTATCAAAATTATCACCTCTAGGAAGATCTACAATATATCGTCGTTTATCGTGTCAATTTTTATCAAATCAATTTCTATCAAACTTACCTCTTGTATACTTATTGACTCAATCTTTATTCCATCAATTTTTATCAAATCATTCTATATCATATCAAAATTTATTAAATCAATCTTTATTATATCAATTACTATCAAATCAATCTTTATCATATTTAGTTGATGTTGCTTTATTAATTCATTCTATATTAAATCATTTTCTATCATATCAATCTACACCATATCAATTTACATCATATCAGTCTTCATCATATTTTGTATTTGTAAATTCATTAATTCAATTAATATCAAAATGATAAATCGAATATTTAGTTCAAGTATCTTTATTAATTCGTTCTCATTCTTTATTTTTTATCCACTCCATTTTTAAATAATTAACTAATAAATTTTTTCAAAATTAATATAATTATTAAACCATAAAAGTCAATATATATATTGACATTTTATAAAAAAATTATATTAATGATTATCAAGGAGGGGAGAACATAATCTTCCTATCTCCCGTTTTTATTTTGTCCCAAAACTTCTTTCCAAGATAAATTTCCTTTCAATCTTGTACTCAAACTTCCAAGAACTATTCCATATATAGTAAAGAATAAATAATTTACCATACTATCCTCAAATACATGTAAGAATAATCACATTATGAATAGAGCGAAAAATCAGATTTGTAATTTATACAATATTTGAAATTGATATTCTTCCTCGTTAGTCAGCTTTCATTTATTTAATCTATTCACATTATACTGAATTAAGAGCAAACACATTAGCATAAATGTTCGAACTAAGAATCAGACAGTTCCTATATCGAGCATGATTTGTAAGAAATAATTTTCTGGGAGATATTTTCATTCATAGTGAATTGCCGGTCATGAACTTCAAAGTCCATGTCAAAGTGGCTCAGAAATTACTTCTGGGATTGTGGATAATTTACTTGTGATATGTCAGACTGTAGATTCTCGTTTGAGCACTGATAATATTACTAAAGCAACCAAAAGTCAAATTCCTCATCGGAGCAACCATCTTTTTTTTGATTTTAACTGTTTCCAGTATAGAGCAACGAAAACTATGACCATTCAAACCAAAACTGCACGAGAAAGTGTGGCTACCATTCATGACATCCAAATTGTTAAGACGAGAATTGATAGAATCGTATCTTCTTTTTTCTTAATTTTATTCATGAAAAATCGCCAAACGAATGGAAGAAATGCTACCAAAAAATATCAATAATTATTTGGTCATGAAAAGAAACCTTGCCAACGTAAAGTTCATTCATATCATGTAAGATAATATATTGGTGGATTTTCTCCATAAGAATAGTCGTCTAATCCTCCATATCCCAAAGAATAGAAAAAGTCTGGTCGTAATAATTTAGCTCATTGCCACAGGAATCATAGTCAAACAATTCAGACTAAAACTCGTGGAAGAATTTGAATTAGTTTAGATTTTTGCCATTTTTCTGAAATCACATATCCAAAAAAACTTGCTGAAATTAGAATAAATGTCCATCGGAATCCATATTTAATTCAAATAAACATATTACTCAACGTTGCATCTTTCAAAAGAGAAAATAAGACTGAAACAATAATTAAGATTATAAATGCTATCCAAGTTTTTTTCCAATGTTTCCAGTATGGTTTGAATTTTTTGTATCATAAAATCAAAATTACGAATAGAAATAATAACCATATTCATTCACGTATTAATGCTGGGTATGACGATTCACATAAATGAATTCCGTAAACAAAAAATGTAGATATGACTTGATAAAATACGTTTAGTATCCAGAATATCGAAAATGTAGTCAGCATTAAAACTATGAAATTATATAAATTTTTATTTTATTTTGGACCAAACATCACTGAAGTACAATTTCCATGCTTTTTTTGGATCCATATTTTTTCTTTGTTCCTCTTCAGTTGGACGATATGGAATATGTGTCAAATCTACATTAAATCAAGATTCTACTACATCTCATGAATATTTGAAAAGAATAATCTCCTCTCATTTAAAAACCATTGAATTATCGTGGGCAAGAAAAAGATATCCATAATCCGAAGCTAGATATTTTTTCTGAAAATTCTGAGCATAATCCATTTCATTCTGCACACTTGTTGCTCTTGCATTCACTGTTCTAATTGATTCCATCACCGTTCCGTAATTTGTATATGTCTTTATGGCTAAAATCATCAAAGCAAAAACGAGAAAAAATAGTCCGTATTTTATCTTAGTTCAATATTCATTTATTATTGTCTTTAGGTGAAACATGAATCAAAATCTGATTTAAATTTTATAGTTGTGAGATTATTCGCTTAATAATTTCTGGCATTTTTTCTTTGGTGATTGGCTCTTTGTATGTAAGCAAAACTTTCTTTACACTTTCCGCTTCATATCCTAGTCAACGCATAGATTTTACAATATCTTTGAACAATTTCTGATCCACATCGAGAGATGATAATTCGTTGGCATTAAGTGAATCTTTGAGTTCAAGTAAGATTTTCTTTGCTCATTTTGGTCATACTCCTGGAATCGATTGAAAGAATTTCACATCCATATTTTTGACTGCATTTGAAATCTCCTCTTGTGGAGTTTGTGCAAGCTGAAATGCTGTTTTACTTCAGATTCCATTTACTTTTATGAATTGTTCAAAGAGTTGTTTTTGCTCTAAAGTATCAAATGCAAAATATTGCAGTGTTCTTTTATTCTCATCATAAACTGGGAAAAGATAGAATTCTCACTCAGATTTTTTTCAAGCATAAGAAACCTGAATTCCAACAAAGTCATGAATCAATAATGTAATTCAGCCTTTCTTTACTATTTTTCACTGAAAATAATGAAACATTTTTTATAAAAATGATAAACATTAGTTCAGTGTATAATTATGAACTATTTTTTCAAGAGATTAAATAAATAATTTGATTTTATACAAGATTTAACGATTTATTATCATTCCTCTTCATCTTCTTCTGACTTATTCAATCTAGACTTTAATGAGAAGAACACGATAATTCATCACATAACTAATAATCAACCGAATAATACTGTCAATACTATAATAAGCCATGTTGGAAGTCACTTTTTATCCGAAGATGAATTGCTAGAAATTTTTTCCTTATTCTTTTTAACCTCTCTGTCTATATTGGACCCACATGTTTCTGTATATGAAGTTAGTTCATAATATTCAAATATATTACAAAAGGCCTGATCAAAGACTGGCACGTCATCCTTGTCCATTTCTTTTTTTCAGATTTCTCCTATTTTTTCACGAATTTTTTTCAATTCTGTAGCCATACCTTGTTTGTCTAAAGTTTCTCTATTATTTTCAAAATTTTGAAACATTTCTTTAATTTCTTTCTTTGCACTTGCTGGAACCATCGTAATTATTTCTTCTTTGTTTTTTTCGTAATCATCAATTCACACTGCAAAGATTGTATCTGAATTAGCTAAAATACTTAATATATCTGATAATGAATCTTTCTGTGCTGAATCGAGACTTATTCATCAGTCAGCCTGGATTGTCTGTATTGTCATAATCGTTGATGACACTATATTTCTATTATTCAAATTCTTACGCAACACATCAAGAGAGCTTTTTAAATTTGAGTTCTCTCATATTCTATCATCTATTCAGTTGATTAATGTCGATATGTTGTCATATAATTCTCTGTCTTCAGCGCTCAACTCAAGTATATATCATTCAAAACTTACATAAAAATTTTGAAATACTAATTTTCAATTATTTGCAGTAAATATTACTCTTCATATTGCACTTTCATAGCTTGGCGAATACTTTAATTTTGCAACTGTATTACATGCTGAATCCACATCATTGTCTGTTTCTCAATCTCCATCGGAATCTACGGATACGTCTATATCTATAAAACATTTTCACTCTCATTCGTAATTAACGTACATTAGTAATGTGTTGTTCATATTATTTGACAAGAATATTTCTGGATTTGAATTGTTAAACGTAGTCTCTGGTATAGTTAAAATATTAACACCTGGTGCTATACGACCATTATTTACTGTATTCTCCGATGTTTTTATAGTGTATCACGTTTTCATAGACATTCAATATCTATCTTTTAATTCTATCGATACTTGATGATCTCAGTAATCTGAATATCTTTGTATAAACATATCATTTTTGGCTATAGGGTTATCTCACTTTCTAGTAAAAGCTTCATCGTTTGCAACGACACTGTGAGATTTTATGAATTTTTTATTTCACAATAAACATTCACTTTCCTCAAAACAGATTTTTCTTTGCATTAACTCTCATATACTTATATCTCTGAATAATACTATATTTTTGTATGAAGTATGAAGTAGAATTGGTTTTATTCAATTTCTTACCGTAATTTTTGCTCAATCAGCTTTTCATATTTTATTTCTATATTCTACAGCAACTCTTGGTTGAAATCCGTCTTCATACGCTTCCATAAATGTATAATTAACTGTGTCTTTTTTAGTAGTCAAATCCCGTACTCCATCTCCTGTAAAATCATAGTAAAATGTCCTCTCTATCTCAAAATTTTCGTTATTTGAAGAGATTTTAGCTATGGCTGTATATGTTACAGTATCTCATACATCTACATTTGTATTACTAACTTTGAGTGTTACTGTTGGGATATCTGAACTATCACATATTATCGGGAAATAAATTGATGGATTACTTCATAAATAATCTCTACTATCTATCATGTCTCAATCACTGTCATATACCATGACTCAAAATTTATATTCTCATGCAATTCTTGGTATTACAAAATGTGTGTATGGACTTGTTGGCAAAGCTTCTTTAACTTCTAAAATTCTACTCGGATCGTCTACATTATAATAGTAAAATCTTAATCTAGATATTGACCCGTCTGAATCCTCTGCCCCCACTGCTGTAACCTTTACTGTAAGATTATCTGTTCATGAACACTCAAATGTTGTTTTTCACTCTGTTGTATTTAATCAAATAGCATATTGATTTCCGTCAGAATATTGAGGAAATGCTATGCTAACATTTTTTATAGTTGGCTTTGCGTTTTTTACATTAAACCAAATCCTTGTTTTATTCTGTTTTCAAACATTCGGATCGTTTACTGTTAAATCGATAAAATGACATCCCATAAAATTAAAACTGTGCGTTAAGTCTTGAATATTATCCTTTGCTTTATTTTCTCACATTAATCATTCTATTTCGTATGAATATTTTAATCCATTGGAAGTTCATTGTGTATTTACAGAAATTCATGGATTTATTGTAAATTTTGAATATCTATCAATTGGATATGCTTCAACTACTTTATTTTCATTAATTCATGAAATATTACATGTTTCTGTTGCTTGGATAGAAAATCATCTACTATCTTTTATTCTGTATGCCGCTATAGGATAATCTACTTCTCATATAAATACTCTTTCTGTCACTGTATTTGAATCTCAATCCAAAGAATTTACTTCTAGATTTACTGAATAAACTCATGCTGAACTATAATTATGATTAATATTCACCAAAGAGTCACCTTGATTATTCTTATTATCTCAGAATTTCCAGTTATAGTTTACAACAGGTTTATTTACTGAAGATTCAAATCTCATTGCCTTTGTCCACTCAATTGCTCATGGTATCGCTGTAATTTCTGGTCTTAATACAGATTGTATATCTACTTCTTTTGATATAGTTGCAGATTTTCAATATTTATCAGTAACTCTTAATGTAATTTTATGTTTACCTTTTTTATTAAACTGAACTATCATTTTTTCATTATCATTTTCTGTTGAAACTATATTTATATCTTCCGTTGAAAAGAGCCATTCATATTCAAGAGCATCAACCCCATTAATAACATCAATATCTGAAGAATTTGATGCATCTAATGTGAATTCTGATGCTTTCAATCGTTTACTTGTAGGTGTTATTGTAAATTGTGGAGTTGGTGTAGTAGATTCTACGTAAATATTCTTAATTTCTTGATTAGTTCTTCCATTCAAGTCAGTTACCGTTAGTCTCACTAAATAATTTCATGGACTTTTAAAAATTTCTGACATTTTTTTTCATTGTTCAGTTTTTGTCTTATTTCATTCTTCATTAAAGATTTCCCAAAGATATGTATCCAATCTTGATGATAAAGAATATGAAGCACTTCAATCGAAAACAAAAGTTGATGATGTAGTTCATTCTGCTGGAGTCTGTCTGATTACAGATACAGGATCTGATACATACAAAGAAAATGTTTCAGATACTACATTTTTTTCGTTATCCTTTGTTGACAATGTTACTTTGTATTCTCACTCGTCTTTTAAGTATATTTCTTCTGTATAACTAGGCATACCATTTTTTGTTTTACTATAAGAAAATCCTACTGATTGATTGGTGATAGTTCGCGTATGAGATTCTATTTGATTTCATTCTTTAACTCTAGTCGCAGATCCATCAAATATTACTCCATTTATTCATTCTATTGTTCAGATTTTTACTGCTTCTTTTGTAGACATTTTCCTTGTGTTTGCATACACAACTATATTTGCAGTTTTAGGAGAAACGTTTATTGTTAAATCTTTTTCTCCATCCAATATTCATTTATCTACATTTGAACTACGTACAACAAGATGAACTATAAATTTTCATGCTTCTTTGAATTCATAATTAATTGGATTTCATACTCATATTGGAGTATCTACTCAGTTTTCATCTCTATAATATCGGAAAAAATTATCAGTTGGAATTGTTTCACTAGATGGATCTACACTTCCTAATGCATTAAAAGTTACTGTAAGAGGTGCCGATCACATACTTGGATTTGCGGTAGCATTTGCCTTTATTGTATATGATGCATTTATATTTCAAACAGCTTGGTTAAGTTTCTTGTAACATGAGTTTCATAAAAATGATTTTAATGTCTCATTGTCTACTCATCCTGCTAAAGTATCGGCTAAAAGTTGGCATTTTTCATATGTTGTCTGATAGTCTTGAGTTAAATGAGGAAAACTGTCTTGAAAGTATCTGCTAAGTTCTGAAAAATATGAGGTACTAATTTCCATTCATAATTCTTGTCTAGATTTTATAGTTCAAAATATTTTTCGAATTTTATCCCAACTATCTACAAATTTATAGTTTGCATAATAATAGTCAGGTACTGTATTTCTCACCTGTGCATTTACATCATTACTTGATGGGATTATAAACCACAAAGTAAGCAACGTTCACAAAGATAAGATTTTTAACGATTTTATTATTAACTTTTTCATGAATATTTTAATGAATAGTATAAAATATTATTGATTAAATTATACTCAAAAAAACGAAAAAAGTCAAAAAAAATCTGACATTTTTATCAAAAAATATTTTATATTTACTTTACAATTATATCTTTCATAGTTTTTTCGCTAAATCCCTTGTCTCATTTAGGTAATCTTTCAAAGAATCTAGTCATTCATCTCGGAATTCTTTTTTGGTAATATCTATTCACATATCCATGAAAATTTCTTCTGGAGATTTGGAGCTTCATGAAGCAAAAAACTTTTTAACCTGATTGATAGTCAGAGTTCAATTTTTCAGTTTTCTAAGCATTGACTGGGAAATCAAATATCCACTTGCGTATGAATAAACATAAAAAAACATTCTGGTGTGGCTTCGACTTATTCGGCGATTTGCATCGAATTCATCGTAATGGATTCATTCTCATGTATAGTCCGACATGTGTTGGATGAATAATTTTCAGATTTCATCTGCTCATAAATATCACTTCTCACGAAATATTTTATGTAAATCTTGCTCGAAACGATATTCTGCGACCTGACGTGAAACTGTAGCCACCATATCATCCAAAATCATTACACGATAAACGAGCAATTCTTCATCAGTCAACGTCGATTGGAGAGAATCTTGGAGTAACGACTCGTAAAAAGTGGAAGGAGTTTCTGCTAGTGAAATAGCTGCTCAATATTCCAGAGCATTCAGATTTTTTTTCTGTAATTGATTACATGCATTATGTCATGATTCATGA
>CAMJDC010000004.1 GCA_946404285.1 uncultured bacterium
TAGAACTATATAAAAATGAACGATTTGTACCAATAACACCATGACAAACAAATCAGCCACAACAAAGTGCTGAAAATGTAACAGACACCATGAATAAAGAAAAATTAAAACAAAAAGTTGATAATCTACCTTTGAACTCATCAACAAAAACTGAATTAAAAAACGCAATACAAGCATTTTATGATGAAAGACCCACAGAAGGTAAACCAAAACCTAATGACTTTTATTTAGAAATGAATAATAACTTACTCGTACTAACAAGTCATCAATGAGAAAAAACAAAAATTAATCTACAAACTAAAACACTAACATGATTCTGAACTAGTGGCGTAAATACATATGAAATCAGATTTACAAACATAAAAGATTTACTAAATGTCGCCGATTTAACAAATAAAATAATGAATATATTTAGAAATAAAACCGCAAGTAACCCACCATTCCAATACAAACAACGACATACATGAGGAACTAGATGAAGCTGAATTTACTTCAATGACAATTCTAAAGTATTAGGTCTTGATACTAGAGCATTATCTGGAGGTTGGTGATGAACTATAGGAGAAATTGACACATTAAAGGACCATCCAGAAGAATACGCACAATATCTATCAAAACGTCGACTTGAGGGTCCATCCACATAACAAACACCACAATAATTATAAATAAAAATTTTTCACCTAAAATAAAAAACTTTCAGAAAATTTTTCTTTTTCCTTTGATTTTTTGTCATTTTTGATTATAGGTAAATGCAAACATTTTTTACTATTTTTTGTGAAATGAAAAAAAACATAATAATCTGACTTTCTTTACTATTTTGCTTCTTATATGGATGCTGAAATAAACAACCAACACCTATAAGTGACACAAATCGAAAATCTGAAAACTGACTTTCTATCAACGAAACTTTTAACAAACAAATAGGAAACACTCAATATATATCAGATTTACAAGACTTTTTCCAACTAAATGACTATGAAAATATTAAAACAAAAATAAATGCCAAATTTGATGAAAAATCTACTCTACAATGAAGATTCAATTTTTCGAAAAATAAAATTTTAATTTGAAAAGACGAGAATTCTGAAATAACTTTTGATATTGTTGCAAATTCTACTCAAGACAATAAAGAACCATTCGAAACATCATGAAGTCTATCACTCTTATATAAAAATGATGAAGTTTATGTTCAATTACACAGTTTTTGATTATTCATGTGAGAAGAAAACATAAAAGCAAAAATGTATACACTACTATTAGATTTAGTTCGTGATAAACGAGTAAATCTAGAAGTTCATAGCAGTTGATTTATACAAATTGATGAAAACAGTAACCCAGAAAAATTAGCTGAAAATTTAAAAAATATATTAACTATTTCTAATGAGAATTGAAATCCAGACTTCATCCAAAATTTATCAGAACTCATAGAAACAATAAACTGATATATTGATTTGTGAATTTCTACTGAAGATTTATCTATAAATTCTCCACGAGAAATATCATATTCCGAACTAAACGGTTGAATCATTCAAAAAGAATTTACATGACATTTTAAATCAAGAGATTCTATTTTTGATTTATCATTTATTGCTAACACACAATGAATCAGCATCAATATATTTAACATACAATCAAAAAATGATGAAAATTATGAAGATTTAGATTCAGATTTTTCTTTATCAATAGATGAAACCAACAAATGAAAATACAAATTTGACCTTGAATCTTCAAAATTAAAACAAAAAGTTATAGATTGTAAATGAACTATAGAATACTGAGATATCGTTAAAATATCATGAAACTTTATTTTAGAACCTATTGAACTCATTTCAGGTCAAAAAATCTCATGAAAATTAACATGAACTGTATCAAAAGATAATTCATGAAATTTAAAGCTTCCTGAACTAACATGAGATATTCTTTTATTCAATGAGTTATTAAATTCTTTACAATAAAATTGTTTATTAATTATATTATTTAATCATGCAATCAAAAAAATTCTCTTCATCTAATCTTTCTGAAGCCAAAAAAATAAGCAAAAAAAGCCAGAAAAAAAAATCTAAATGAGTATTAAAAGGTTTCTTGATATTAATATGAATTTTCATTATTTTCTTTTTGTCTGTTTCTGCAATTTCATGATTTAAATGAGTATTCGATAAAATAAAACAAACCGTAATAGCATCTGTGTCTAGAACTGTTTGAACTCCAATGAAAACAGATCAATATGGTAGCGTTAACGTACTATTACTCTGATACGGATGAGCTAGACACCAATGATGATTCCTCACAGATTCTATAATGGTAGCTTCACGAAATCCAGAAAAAAACAATGTAACATTATTTTCTCTTCCTCGTGACTTATATGTAAAAAGTCCTGTAACCAACACATACGGAAGAATCAATGCCATATTCCAGCAATATTATAGTAGAACACAATCTGTAGAAGAATCAGCTTTATGATTTGCATGAAAAATATGAGAAATTCTATGATTAGACATTCCATATTATGCAACCATAGATTTTCAAACATTTAAAGAAATAGTTGATTCTTTATGATGAGTTGACGTATATGTAACTGAAACTATATATGACCCAGAATACCCAGCTGATAACATGATAAACTATGATCCATTTTATATTGAGGCATGAGAACAGCATTTAGATTGAGCTACTGCTTTAAAATATGCTAGATCTCGCCACACAACTTCAGATTTCGACCGTTCTTTACGCCAACAAAAATTAATTATCGCTATAAAAGACAAAATGCTTGAACAAGGATTAAGTGTTTCTACTGCAACTGAACTATACGATCAATACAAAAAATACATTGAAACAAATATTTCAGCACAAGAAATGTTACGAACTGTTCAGTTTTTACCTAAAATTAACTGATTCTCTTCATTCGGTTATACATCCACATGTAGTTACAATAATGTTTCAAGGATGACTCCTTGATGCTTTCTATACGTACCATCGAGAGACGCATTCTGATGAATGTCCGTTCTACTCCCTGACTGAGCAAGTTATTCTAGCATAAGTTACTACGATGAAATGAAAACTTTTGTAACATTTATTCTTACGCATCGTGAATTTTTATCAGAATGAGCTAGTGTAGAAGTGGTAAACTCTATAGATAAATCTGTATTAAATTCTAATTGACTATGAAGAACCTCTCTTGCTACAAGTCTATGAGCTAAAATGGCTAGATATTGACTCAATGTAACAAATGTAGCAAACTGAGAATGAGATCCTGCAGAACATAGTTATATAACAATAAATATGGTATGAGATTTTAGTGGAACTATTGATGCAATCCAAACATTTTTACCAATTCAAGATATCAGAATAGATACTTGAAGCGTCCATGAAGATTATGACGAAGAATGAAATATAGAATATTGGACTGACAGAGCTTATATTACAGTCGTACTTTGAAATGATTACATTTTGTGAAGTGAATTTTTCCCTTGATTAGTAGAAAAAAAGTTTTCTTACAAATTAGACATAGATCCTATTCCTCCATTACAAAAAGAAGAAAACATTAACGAAGAAACTGAAAACAACGAAGAAAACATTGAAAATAATAATTCTGAATATTAAACCTAAGGACACTTTTTAGAAAAGCTTGCATTTTTACATAATATATATACGTTATAAATATATGTTTTATTAATTTTTTAATTGAAATGAAAAATAAATATCAAATTCTTATCCTCATGATAACTGCTATATTCGGTTTTGTTTGACTTAGCAATGCTTATTCTATCACATGAGATGAATTAAAACAACTAAATTCTCAAAAACTTATAATAAAGAATTCCTCAAACTATAATTTATGGAATTATTATTCTCAATTCTCTAAACGATACGATATACTAAAAAGCGATGATAGATTATGAACTATCTCCAAAGAACTAAGAGATTACTCACAATCCATGTTTTCATCTAGAAAACAATTAGAAAAAAATCAAAATTCTATAGAAAAATCTGATTTTATCGAAAAATACAAAGATAATATCTCAGCAAATATTGAAATTTCAGAAGAAAATTGTATGTGACGATACAACACAATTGACAGTATTTGTTTTGCAAATGATTTCCCAACTGCGCTCGCTATAGCTATTTGGTACAAAGAATCCAATTGTTATTATCATTTACCAAAAAATGGAAATGGTCCATTCCAAATAACTAGCAAAAATTATTGAGCAGGAGAAATAAACGAACAAATATTTAAACAAACAATCCAAGATTTCATAGATTTCTCAAAAAATAAAATCAAATCTTACAACAACAGAAGCGACGAAGAATTTCCAGAAATTAATATAAGCTACACATCATATGATTATACATGACTAGTAAGTTTTATGGCACTCTATAACGGATGAACTAGAACATGAGGAATGGTAATTCCAAATAATCCATCATACGTATTTGATTGATATGGAGAAGAATATTCTAATGCTAAAAAATACTGAGCATTCCCTATGTTCATAAAAGTACTAGAACTTGAGCTGAAAAAATAGATTTAAAAAATAGATTTTAATCATAGAATGAAAATAATATCACGGAATATAAACTGAATTCGTGCAGTAATTCAAAAATGATTTTTTGATTTTATAAAAAATGAAAATCCAGATATTTTTTGTTTACAAGAAACCAAAGCATTTGAAAATCAAATACCAACTGAACTAAGATTTCATCTTTCAGATTACGACTTTCTTTGGCACAGATGAACTAGACCATGATATGCAGGAACTGCTATATTTTTTAAAAAATATATCCAAATAAAAGAAAAAAAACCAGAATTTTCTTTCCATGAATTTCATGATGAATGAAGAGTTACTGAAATTTCTTTTTTATATTGAAACGAATTAATTCATCTAATAAATGTTTATTTTCCAAATGGATGAACACGCGCAGATGGATCTGAAATGTTGAGCTATAAACTAGATTTTTATGAAAAAATGAGAAAATATATTCAAGATATCCGTGATAATTGAGAAGAAGTTATAACATGCTGAGATTTTAATATCTGCCATACAGAAATAGATATTGCTAGACCTAAAGAAAACGAGAATTCAATCTGATTTTTGCCAATCGAACGTGCTGAAATGGACAAACTCGAAAATGATGGATTGGTAGACGTATTCCGTAAATTAAATCCAAATTTAAAAGACAAATACACCTGGCGAAGCTATCGCGGATGAGCGAGAGAAAGAAATGTATGACGGAGACTGGATTATTTTTGGGTTACACCAAAAATTTTTGATAAAATAACAAACATGAATCACTTAGAAAATATAATATGATCTGATCACTGTCCTATTAGTCTAATCTTAGAATAAATTCATAATACTATTCAACTTCTTCCAATTCATATCAATGTGCTTCCGCAAAAGAACGTTGGATATCACTCAAACCTTTATTTAAATCCCTAATTTCTGAAGCTAAAGAATCCAATTCTGATTTTATCGCTTCATAAGCTGCAGAATCTTCCTCAGCCAATCATTCTTCTAATAAAGGTAAAAATGGTAATGTTTCATACAATTTATCAAATCTTTCCAACATTTTCTGAATCAATAGAATTACCCCATCTTTCAATGAACTATCTCACTCTACATCTCACAAATCATTAATCTTAAACATAGAATTTTTACACACATCTACTGTTTCATCTATAGCCGATTTCACATCATCAGTAGATCATCAATCATATGAATTATAAACATCCCACATGGAATTTTCTGACTCAAAACATTCTATCGAAAGATCCGTAATAGTATCATTATAATCCAAAACCTGATCTGTATCAATCTCCTCTATAATAAAATCTCACTTATCTTTTGAAGAACATCAAACAATCATTCATGATAAAAAAACTAATCATAACAACAAAATACCAATTTTTCTCATATCAATTTACTTAGAAAATAAACATACCTTATTTAATTTTTCCACAAACATATACAAGAGAAAATTAAAATAAAAAAATATATTAACAAACAATTTATTTTTTTACAAAAAAATGTCCCAAATTTTTTGCATAGATTTTAATTTTGATTATAATTAAGTATGTAAAATTTTTATTTTAGCATAAATATAAACAAAAATGGCTGAAGAAAATCACAATTCTAATCCAAAGAATCCTGACTTAAAATGAAACATTTTAAGTACTTCACATTCTAAAGTTGAAGAAAAAGGAAAAGTTTTAGATGATGGATCTGTAACATTACCTGACTGAAAAACAGTATCTCCTGAAAAATATTTGAGCTATCTTTTACATACAATGATTCAATACGATAGTTCGGATATCTATTTCACATATGGAGAAGAACCTGCTATCAGAATCTATGGAGAAGTTTATAGATTAACAACTGTACCAAAATTAGAAGATAGTACATTGGAAGCTATTTCTGATATACTAATGTCAGAAGATGACAAAGAGAATTTCAAAACAAATCTTAGTTGTGATATCTGATTCTCTATCCATGGTCGCCGTTACAGGATTAATATTTCTCGTCAAAGATGACACAAAATGATTGTAGCTAGACTTTTAGCAGAAAAAGTACCTACTGTTGACGACTTAAATCTTCCTCAAATTTTTAAGACATTAACAAAAAAAACTGCATGAATAGTTTTCGTAGCATGAGCCACATGATCATGAAAATCTACAACTCTTGCTGCTATGATTGAAGAAATCAACCGTAGTAGACCTTGCCATATTATTACTATCGAAGACCCTATTGAATATATTTTCACACCTAAAAAAGCTATTTTTGAACAAAAACAATTAGAAAAAGACGTTATTTCATTCTCATCTGCCATGAAATATGCAATGAGACAAAGACCAGACGTTATTCTTTTCTGAGAAACTAGAGACCCTGAATCTTTAAGAAATGCTGTAGCTCTAGCTGAAACTTGACACTTAGTATTAACTACAATCCACTCAAGATCAGCCGAACAAACAATCAACAAGGTTATCTCAATGTTCCCAGTTGATGAACAACCAACAATAAAAAATCAGATTTCAGAAAACTTATCAGCAATTATAGTTCAGAGATTGATAAAAAAAGCTGATTGAAAATGAGTTATCACAGCTCACGAAATTCTACTAAATAATAAAGCCGTAGAAAATACAATTCGTGAAAACAAAATGAACCAAATCAGAAACGTAATATATACTTATAGATCAAGTGGTATGTGTCTATTAGAAGATTATTTACTAGATTTAGTTGAAGATGGTCTAATAACTGCTGAAGCTGCTTTATTCAATGCAAACGACCGTGACTATCTATCAAGAAGTCTTCAAGCCAAATTCAATACACATATTTAAAACAGAATCTAATAATAAAATATAAACCGATCTTAATGGTCGGTTTTTTTTGACTAAAATATATACAATTTTTAACTAGAAATTTTTTAATTTTGTATTGTTTTTTGTTATACGAAAATTAAATATCATAATATAGGATAATGTTTTATATCATTTAAACATTTCTTTATGCATCTAAGCTTACTACAATTTATTATAATAATAGCTTCTGTAATATTCTTCTTTTTCTGAATTGACTTATTCAAACGCAAAAAAGCAACGATTCTCCATTTAATTGTATTCATCTGAGGTAGTTTCTTATTAATACTATTCTCTTTAAATACATCTGCATTAGATGAATTTTGATCTTTTTTCTGATTGACCAGATGAGCTGACTTACTAGTATACATTGCTATAATTATTTTAGCTTATTTCTATATCACACTCTATAACAAAAATATTAAAGATTCACAGGAAGTTACCAAATTAATATCAGCATTAGCTATAGAAAAATGATATGAAGAAGAAAAAGAACAAATCAAAAAATATAGAAATTCAGATTTCAAAGATAATTTTGTTTTCAATATTAGAGTTTACAATGAAGCATCAATGCTATCAAGTGTAATCGATGAGATAGTAAATGCTTGATTCAAAAAATTAGTATTCATAAATGATGGTTCAAAAGACAATTCTCAAGAGATACTTGAAAAGAAAAAAGAACAGTATCCTGAATGTATTTTTGTAATACTAACTCACAAAATAAATAGATGATGATGAGCAGCAAACCAAACATGATATAAATTCATACAAAAATATGCCGAACAAATGAAAGTAAATTGGTTTGTATGATTTGATCCAGATGGACAGATGGATATAAAAGACATGGATACTTTCATCTCTCATATCCAAAAAGATAACTGAAAATTTGATGCATATCTAGGTTCTCGTTTTATCAAATGATGATCATCATATAATATTCCAAAATCTAGAAAAAGAATTCTAACAATATCCAGAATCGTTACCAAAATATTTTACTGAATCAAAGTTTCCGACCCACATAATGGATATAGAGTTATAGATATAGAAGCTTTGAAAAAGATACATCTCACTGCTGACTGAATGCATTATGCAAACGAACTAAATGAACAAATGCAAAAAAACCATTTTAAAACCAAAGAAATTCCAGTACATATTCGTTATACTGATTACAGCCTATGAAAATGACAAAAAAATTCTAATAGTATAAAACTCTGATTACAAATGATTTACCAAAAAATATTCTTTAGATAAAATTTACAATTTTTAATGGTCGCATTTTCAATATTTGGTCGAAATATATATCGATATTGAATATTTTATTTAATAGGTTTCGTCTTCGCTTACTTTTTTTTGTATTTCATTTGAAGAAAAAAATATTTTCATAAATTCCCAAAATTACAAAATTTACTAGAAAATGATTTAGAAACCCTATTTATCATCCTGATTTTATGAGTTTTAGTATGATGAAGACTTGGTCACGTTTTCATCTATGATTTCCAACATTTCATAAACAATCCACTAGATATATTCAAAGTTCGACAATGATGAATGTCTTTCATTGGGTGAATATTATGAGTAGTTCTATGAGTTAGTATTTTTATATGGAAGAAAAGATTTTCTCGAAAAGAATTTATAATCCTACTCGACCTATTATGCTGCATACTACCACTATGTATAGCATTTTGAAGACTATGAAACTTTCTAAATCAAGAATTATACTGAATCATATTCAACAACCCATTTTGACGAAATGAGTGAACGATATGAACTCTAACATCTTTATGATTTTTACATATTTACGACAAAATAGATTCATCTCTCAGAATTAATACAAATCTACTTTCAATCATATTCGAATGATTATTATTATTTATCACTTTGATAATTATTTTCACGAAGCAGATAAAAAACGATAAACGAAAAATCTGAAAAATATGAGTGATTTTTCTACTCCGATACAGTATAATCAGATTTTTATTTGAATATCTCAGACAGGATTCTCAATCTGAATTCATCTGACCATTCTCCAAAAGCCAACGATTTTTTATAATATTCATCATCATAGGAATAACTATATGAATCTATCTATTTCGCCATCCAAAAGAAAATTTAGAAAATAAGAAAAAATAATGACAAAGAAAGATTACGATGAAATTTTTACTAAACTTTTGGAACTTTTTCCAAATCCAGATACTGAATTAAATTTTGAAACTCCATTTCAATTACTTGTTGCAGTGATGTTATCTGCTCAAACTACAGATAGACAAGTAAACGTAGTTACAGATAAACTTTTTGTAAAAATAAAAGAACCTAATAACGTTTTGAAAATGACCGAAGAAAAATTAGCAAAACAAGTTTCTTCAGTTAATTACTACAAAATGAAAGCTAAACATATTAGAGAAACTGCTAAAAAACTGATTGAATTAGCTGAAGATAAAAATGCTAAACTGACCAAAAATGAAAAAGAATGCTTAGATAAATATGGATATTATTTACCTGAAAGTCTCGAATGATTGACTAAACTCCCATGAGTTGGAGAAAAAACTGCAAAAGTAATTCTTTACGTACGATACAAACATGATTTAATCGCTGTTGATACACACGTTCACAGAGTAGCTAATCGTCTATGAATAGTAAATACTAGTGAACCTTTAGAAACTTCCAAAGAAATAGAAAAAGCTGTACCAAAAAAATGGAAAAGGGTTGCTCATCATAGTTTGATTCTATTTGGAAGATATTATTGCACAGCTAAAAAACCAAAATGTGAAAATTGTATATTAAAGGATTTTTGTAAAAACATCATTTCAAAATAAAATTAAACAACATAATTTCGTGACATTGGATTTTTTTTCGTTTTTAAAATTTCTTCTCTCGGATACTTTATCCTTACTAATGGTATATCATGGCGTACACAATAATCCAAAATATCATCATCGACATCTTCCAACTTTTTTTCTCAAATAGATATTCACATTACAGTTGGAGTAACCAATCATTCATACATACTCGTACTCTCTAAAACTCATCTAATACCAAGTTCTAATTCTTTATCTTTTTCTCAAACTTCTTGTAATGTGGTTACATTTCATAAAGCATTAATTCTTTTTGTGTATTCTTCTTGTGATAAATTAAGCTCTTTTTTTATAGCATCTGGTACCAATGATATACATTTCGCATGATTTCACATCCCCGGTAACATTATATGTTCAAAATTATAAAAATTTTTCATACTTCAAGTTCAACTATCTATATCTGAACTACTCTGCACATACATATCTCCCAAATTTCTTGGCTTTACAATCAAAGCATATCAATCTTTTGTAACATTCAAATCTCTACTTCATCCCTTAGTTCCCACACATAAAAACATTTTTTCATCCGTAATCTCTAAAGCTTCTATTGATCTAATGGATGAAAAACGATGAGCAGATACTCATAAATCTGTGTTAAAATCAAGTTCAGCAAGTTTTACCTTCTTTCATTTTATATTTTCAGTATGAATTTCTAATACTTTTTCTATATCATCAACTAATGGAGGTATCTTATTTTTTTCTCTATATTGTTTTCTATAATAAATATTCTCATTGTTTTTTTTACAAATAAAACGTTCATTATCAGGAATTCAATCCAATAAAATACTAACAATATTGTTATAATTATTTAACCTTTCGTTCTTATTTTCAACCCAATTTAATTCTTCAAATATTTTCATCCTATCTTGTAAATTTTTGAAATCTTCATTTCCTCGATTTTGTTCTGGATACTTAATATCACTTGGAGTTAGAGCTGAAAGAAAACTATTTAAAAATAATTTTTTATCTTCTGTAGATAAATTTTTGTATTCAGCAACTCATATATTTTTAAATTTATCAAAATTTTTAAATTCTAATACACGTTCTGTTAACGGAGTAATTTGTTCATCACCGAAAATATTTTTAATAGATTGAAATGTGTGTCATCTTCTGTGTACCCTATCTAAGACTTCTCACATATTCCATGAATAATCTTCATATCAAGATAAATATTTTAACACAATATCCTTTGTATCTTCCCTAAAATAAGGAAGCCATGTTACATCAATATTTAATTCCAGACAATCTTTTAAATATTTAACATTATCATCGTTTATAAACTTTGAAATTTTTCCAAACCATCAAGAAAGTTTTTCTTTATAGTCTTTTTCAATCTTTTCGTAACTATCCTCATCTTCATCCTCCCAATTTCACCAATCATCAGCACTCTCTTCATTTTTACACTCAAGTTGAGATTTTCTCTCTTTTTCATTTATTTCATTCGCTACTCTCACATCCAAAATCTTGATAATATCACTATCATTTAATAATAATTTTATAATACTCTTATTATCATCTCTAATTGATAAATTAATTACAATATTCAAATCATATCACTCATCCAAAAGAGATGGAATAATTTCCAAACAAGCATCAATATCACAATATCATCTATTAATATTCCAAAATAAACGTTCCAAATATTGTCTACGATCTTCTTCTTCCAATTTTTGGATTCTAGGATTTACTATAATTTTATCATACAATAATAACGTCTCTGGAGAAGAAATATATTCTTTTAAATAACCCAAATCTCTCCTATTCATCAATATTAAACTAAATTCTTCAGGTGTAATTGTTTTTAGATTTTTTCACTCTAAATTTACACATTGATTTTGAAATTTAATAAAATCTTCTTTTTTTCACGACGCTATCCTTTTTCATTGTTCAGTATTGAAAAAATCTGCACGATATCAACGTTCCCAAGATAAGCGAGTCCTATCTGCATCTCGTAAACACGCTGACACATAATTTGTAGTTTTTCTTCATGTTGTATGATATTCAACAGCATTAATTATCCATTTTTTTTGCTCTTGTGTTAATATAAATTTTTCATTATTAATTATTTCTGTTGTAATAGGTATTGCATTCTTTCAATGTTCTTCATCATATGAATCATTTAATCTCGCCAAATCATGACAAGCACAAGCCAATACTACTGGGATTGGATTTTCTCATAAACTAACAGCATAACAAATACCACGAAAAACTACACTTTGTGTATGAGTATACAATCAATGATATCAATCTCTATTTTGAGTAACCTTTGGATTACTTATAATCAAAGGAAGAATTTCATTTTTGTAAAAAGAAAAAACATTCCTAATTTTTTCAATATTTTCTGGTTTATTAATATCTTCCCTTATCACAAAATCAGAATTAATTGTTTCCTTGATGTTATTTGTTAAAGTTGGATATGAAAAATTCTTATTTACTCATTCACTTTTTGATTGTTTTTCAACAACATTAAAATCTTTTTCCTTTGTTTCACTTTTAATTTTTTTATTTTGATTTTTTTTCATAAAAAACTTTTATCTAAAAATAAATCATATAATATTGTAATCAAAACACAAAATTTTGTCAAATTCTCAAACACTTTTTTTAATCACAAAAAATCATACAAATTTTTTAATGATTTTTTATCAGATTTATTTATAAATTCATTATACAAATTCATTATACAAATTTATAATACACACGATTATGAATAAAGATAACTCATTTCTAGATTCTCCAGATAAAGTACTATATGATATTTTTTTAAAATGACTAAATGAAGAAACAATTAAAAAAATCTCATTTGATTTAGAAGAACCTAAACGAATGTTAAATCATAGACTTGAATGTCTAAAAATTTTTCACGAAATCAAGAAACCTGATTTTTGACCAGATATTTCCTCGATAGATTTTGATAATCTCGTTTATTATGCTAAACCTAAAAAATGATTCACATGAGCAGCCGATTCACGAGATAAAGTTCCGCAGAATATAAAAAATATTTTTCAACGTCTAAATATTCCAGAAGCTGAACAGCAATTTCTTGCTTGAGTTGGAGGACAGTTTGATTCTTCCGTTGTTTACCACAAACTCAAAGAAAAACGACAAAAAAGCTGAATAATTTTTGATGATATCTCAGTAGCTATTCGTGAACACCCAGACTTAGTAAAAAAGTATTTCATGAAATTAGTTCCGTCTACAGATCATCAATTTTCTGCACTTCACGGAGCGGTTTGGAGTTGATGAACTTTTGTATACATCCCCGAATGAATCCAAATCACTGATCCTTTACAGGCATATTTTCGTATGAATACCTACGAATGATGACAGTTCGAACATACATTAATAGTTTTAGAAGATTCAACAAGTTGTAGTTATATCGAATGATGTTCCGCACCAAAATATGACAAACGTTCACTGCATGCTGGTTGTGTAGAAATTTTTGTAGGTAAAAATTCATCAATGCGTTATACCTCAGTAGAAAACTGGTCATTAAATACATTTAATCTAAATACAAAACGTGCATTAGTTGAAAAAAATAGCCATATGGAACGGATTGGATGAAATCTAGGTTCATGAGCTACAATGCTCTATCCTTGTAGCATTTTAAAATGAGATAATTCTACATCCGACAATCTTTCATTGGTTGTAGCATCTGCAAATCAGCACCAAGACGTATGAACCAAGGTAATCCATATATGAAAAAATACATCTTCAAATACAATTTCCAAATCAATTTCCAAATCAGGATGAGTAAATACATATCGTGGATTAGTTCAAATCCAAAAAACGGCAGAAAATGCTGTAGCATCGACACGTTGTGATGCGTTACTTTTGGATGAAATCTCAGTTTCAGATACAATTCCCTCTATTAAAATTAAAACTGATAATGCCACAGTTTCACATGAAGCTACTGCCGGAAAAATTGATGAAAATCAGCTTTTTTATTTAATGAGCAGATGATTAAGTGAAGAAAAAGCTATGACAATGATAGTTAATGGATTCATTTCATCAATTACAAAGGAACTTCCCTTAGAATATGCATGAGAATTAAATCACTTAATACAACTTGAAATGGAAAATAGTATCGGATAATTTTTTTTATCGATAACTATTTGTAAAAAGTCCTGTTTTTTTTGACAGAATTTTTTTTTTATATATAATTATTATGAAGATTTTTATTCTCATATTTCTTTCAAATGACCAACATAAACAAAAAAAACGTTTTAGTTAGCCTTATATCTATAATTTGATGTATTGTTAGTATTTGAGCTATTTCGTTTTTAACGATATTTCAAGCTAAAGCCAACGATAATGATATTCCTAATCAACAATTTGTAAGTGTACTTAACTATTCATGAATCGATAACAACGCTTGAGTTCTAAAAAATTTAAATTTCACAAAAACCTGAGCCATAAACGATATCATCAATTCTTTTTATATGATAAATAATAACATAATAATAAAAGAACTTGATGTTATGGTTCCTGGTATGACAGTTCCTAGTACACTTGACTATAATAACTCAGGGAATGCTATACTATGATGAATTGGAAATAAAACGACTTCTCCAAATACTACTATCATATGATGAAGTTTTATATCATCAAGCTGAAATAATACCACTTTTTGAGGAAAAGAAATCAGAAATGAATGAGAAGGTACATCCATTTGATGAAATAATAATACAATAATCTGAAATAACATCGCAGTATGATGAGAAAATAACGTAATATGATGAGAAAATAACATCATAGTATGATGAAGTTACAACACAATATCCTGAAACAATATTATAGCCGCATGAGAAAATATAAACATCAACGATAACAATTCTGATAATAGTTTTATTTTCAATAATGAAACAGCCGGATTTACACCCACAACATGAAATACTTTCTACATCAATAGTCAATGAGGTTTATGAATTAACTGAGAAACACAAAATAATAATACAATCGTAATTCACTGATGATTATCAATCTGAGAAACAGATTTAGATAACTGATGTAGTAACCCTAACAATATAGGTTTAATGTGAAGAGCTAACGACTGTCTACTTGCATGTACTGACTTTTCATTATTACAAAGTAATGCTCGATCATTAATGGAAAAATCACAACGTTGTGTAGAATGGTGTGAAGATACACCAAAATGTGTAAACCCACCTGTTGTTCCTGAAGTAGAACATGATATATTTTCAGGATACTGTACATGAAATATCTTTCCACATTCTATTGAATGTTTTCATAATTTTAATCCAGATATTTATCAAGATGTCGTATTCACATATAATTATGTAAATGAGTGTCCAGAAGATCCTAATAAACTTGATAATCCATGTACACGTAAATGTCCAGAATGATACTCTTTCGGGGATTGAACTTGTAAAGAAAACTGTGTAATAACATGAAATAATGGTGAAGAAATAACTTTACATCACTGAGAATCAATAAATTTATATCTCGAAGATAATCCTTATTGTAATCATCACTGTGTGTCCGAAACTAGAACATGCGATAATTGAAGATTAAGTTCATCAAATCCACAATACACACACCTTTCTTGTCAAATTCGCGTCAAACCAGAAAATCAATGTAATGAAGAAGAATACAACATAGAAGAAAATGAAAAAACAGCAGAATGAATATATGAAGCATGCACATGATACACCATAAACTGAAACAGTTGTACTGCTCATGTAAAATATAAGATTAATGCATGTGAAACTGGTTACACTCTAACAACTTGATGAGTTTGTCAAAAAGACTGTATTTTCAACTGAATTCCAGTAGAATACTGAAGAACCATCACATGATACCAATATTCAAGTAGTAACTGTAAAGACCAAAACTGATTCTCATGTAATAGTTACAAAATTCTAACATGTGGAGAATGATGATCATTTTGACCAAATGCTCAAATATACCAATACACTTGATGTAAACTTATCTGAGAAAGTTGTACAGGTTATAATCTTACTTGATCTTGTCCTTCTAACTGAATATGTAACTCATGTACATGATACACTCTAAATAATAATTCATGTAACCAATTTATAAAATACAAACTAATTGGTTGTGCTACATGATACACAAAAGATGGAGATACTTGTAAATCTGATTGTAAAACTCGTCGATGAGAAACTGTAAAACATGGTTTCCCTGTAGCATGATACAAAAATTCTTCTCAATACTGTCCAATAGGTTGTGAAGATCCATCAAATAAAAGAATAATGGTATGTAATAATGGATATTTAGAATGAAGCTGAACATATATTTATTCATGATGTACTACTAAAGTTTTAACATGAGAAGGATATGGTAGAACTACAAAAGTCAGCAATGCAGTATGCGAACCACTAACATGATACAGCATACAAAATAATTCATGTATCGAATGATCAACTAAATATAAATGTAGCGCATGTGAAATATGATACACTCGAAATGGTCAAGATTGGAATTGAAATAATGTAAAATGTCTAGAAGACTGTTCATTCACAGCACTACCAGGCAATAATACAGTTTATGTAAATTGAAGCTGATGAACTATAACAACATATAGCACATGATACATTGAATGTCCAGATTTAGCAAGTAATTACTCACAAATCAGAGTTTGTAACAATGGATATCTAAATGGAAGCTTTATATATACACCTATCACTCAAACATGACATACTTGTCCAATTCAAAACTCAAATAAAGTAAAGACATTAAATAAACGATTTAATCTTCGTGAACAAAGTGAAAAGAATTTACAATCAATCGGACTATCTTGTTCAGCATCTACATTTAACGGTAATTCATGCTCTGAAATAATCACCTATTATACATACAAGTGTAACTCTGGATATACACGAAATAATAATACTTCTGACTACAAATGTATAAAATGTGAATGAAGTATTCCACAGAATGCGCATGCAAACAATAATCCTGATACACCTAATGGTAACAATTCCATAACTTATTATTATAGTGAGAGTAATGCAGCATGTAGTTTCTCTTGTGACAATTGATTTACTCGAAATTCAGAGTCAAATCAGTGTGTTTCAAATGATAAAAAATGTAGATTAGCAAATGGAAATGAATATCCTGAATTAACTTATCAATATATCTATAAAGAAAACGAACGTATTTGTTCCAATACATGTAATAAAATACATGTACAATGTATAAATGGTTCTCGACGAGACTATACAACAGATACCATAATTACATGAGAAAACATCTACAGCTCATGTAGTTTGAAAACTGGTCATGTACAAAGTAATTGAGAACCTAAAGTATGACTATGTACTGCAAGTAATAGAATAAAGCTTTTCACATGAAATAACCCACCCGAATGAAATGTTATACTACAATGATTATGTACAAACTATACACCTAATGGAGAAACCTGTAAAAAATGAACAGAATACAAGGCCTACTACTGTGCTAATGGTCGATCATGAAATACATGTCCTTCAAGTTGTAAACGAAGAAATTCAACTATTGAAAGTTGAGAAAAATTAATACTATACGACAGAGTGTGAGAATTTCAATGTCCAGACTCCTGAAACTCTCAAACCATAGAATGTAAAAACTGAGTACGATATTCATGAACTACTGTAAAAGACTTTAATGATGGTTTCAATTACATATACGGTGAATACACCCTAGTATGAACCCATTGTAGTGCATCTTGATTCAATCTTTTAAATAAACCATCAACATGATATTATGAAACATGTCAAGAATACAGTGTTACAACAAATAAAACATGTAAACATGAACCTTTATTATACAAAGTAACGAGTTGCCCTGCATGATTCACAAAAGTTTGAAATGACTGTAAACCAGATTGTACACTCAGTGGATATTGAACAACAACAATTAAAGTACACTATTGACAGTCTATTACATGATATATGTCTGGTGTATTAAACTGTCCAGGGTCATGTTCTTCCAAAACAATAACTTGCTGAGAAAATTGACAATTTAACGATACAAGATATAAATACAGCTATTGTTTCCCTGCAGGAAATGTTTGTAGCACTTCAGAATATCCTTACGAAAATCCAAATGATGTACCAGGAAATTCAAATATAGAAGTATGTACATGAAACATCATGGGAACTCACAGCTGTACACAAAAACTTCGCTACAGACCAGGTACAGGTTGTCAACCATGATACACTTACAGTGGTGGATGTAAAAAAGACTGTAGTATTAACTGACAAATGGTTACCCATTATTGAGATAGAATTACTACCTACATTCCGACAAACTGTCCATGACCATGTCATACTTGACAACTAATTTGTAAAGATAATTGAAATTTTGAATGAACTCGATGAACGTTCTCTTGCCAATTACTAGGCAAAACATGTTCATCAGATTATAATCGAAGTTATTGTCCTAACAAATGAATATGTGAAACATGTACATGATACACTTTATCAAATAATCAATGTAGCTCACCTAAAATAAATTATAAACGAATCTGATGCGAAACAGGTTATGTTATGGATACATATAGATGTGCAAAAAATTGTTCAGATCCTGTTTTTGGTGAATTAGAACACGGAGATGAAGTAACTGGACGAAAAATTGAAAACTGACAATGTTTAAGTGCAACCAGAACATGTAATAATGGTACACTAGATAATTCTGGATATAATCTAAAAAATTGTACATGATGTCAGACTCCTCGATTACAACGAGTAGCTCCATGACAAACTGTAACATGATACCAACAAGGTACATGTAGAAGCTCAAATTCATCATGTAACTCTACAGGTAGAAAATGTACAGATTGAAAACGATACCTTAATAATACCGTCCGTAATTTTCCATCAGACTACAATAAAGACCACTGTGAAATGACAGCTGGAGAAAGCAACTGATGTACAAGTGAACATAATGTTTCCCCTTCTAATAAAATAGTTGGATGAAAATATGCCACATGATGTACTAGATACGAATACAACTGATCATCATGTGTATGAAATGAGTACCTTAAATTCATCTGATGTGAATCCAATTATAAAGAAATCGATAAACAATGCTTCTCATGATGTATAGCATTTAATAAATTTTATGAACACTGATCTATAGCTACATGATACATAACTCCTGTAATGTGTACTAGCACATCAACTGAATGTGGATACGAAACTAGAACCTGTGATAATTGACGTCGAAAAAAATCCGACTGATCAACAGGTGACTTCTCATGACTATCATCTACATGTACAAAACAAGCTAATACATGTGAAGGTTATACACTAAGCACACAGCCATCACACGAACACTGTCATTATGACGCATGTACATTATATGAAGCATGAACATGTAATGAATCGAATAATAAAAAATATGGTCTAACTTCTGTCGACGAATGATACTTCGGTAACGGAGATTCATGTACTAGTATCTGTGGAGATGGTATTAGTACAGCATGTAACCGACCATATATAGCTACATGAGCCTCTCGAAGACTTTCTAATAACATACTAGTATATACACGATGACACGACTATATATGTACAAAACAATACAATACTGTATTATGAGAAGAAACTCATCAATGTAGCTGTGGTGAAGATGGTTGGCGAAACGGAGAAATATGCAAAGAAACTCCACATTATACTTTATGTTGAAATACTAAAGATAAATGTATCAACTCTCATTGGATAGAATGAAACATAACAAATGATTGAAGATGATACACACGAAAATGCTGAGTCGAAGGTTTAACAGAAACTTGCATCATATGTAACACAGGATATACTGGAGCCAACTGTGATAAAATATGTGAATGAACCAAACCACAAGGAAGTTGAATAGTAACATCACCCCAAGATACCGTATCTTATTATAATGGAAGTCCAGTAGGTCATTTATCATGGACTTATGAACAAAACCCTAACACCGCTACTAGCATAAGTTGTAGCTGGTCTTGTCAAGATTGATATGTAAAAGATCCTAACTGAGACTCTTGTGTTAAACTATGCGGACAACCATGTCAATGAACAAAACCAACATGACAGTGAGTAGTTTTATGATCTAGCACTGTAGCTTGTAATAATTGATGAATTCAATGATATACATGATGGAGATATATAGATAACCCCAATTCCATAGGTGGTGTTTGCTGTTCACGAAGCTGTGAAGATGGATATACTAGAAATGGGAATACTTGTGTTAAAACTTCTCCATGTTGAGATAGTGATGATTATGGAAAATCTCCATGGTTACACGAAGATAAACTATGTGCTGATGGATGGTCTGTAGTCACTCAATCAACATCTAATGCATCCGCACCAACAATTTCTTGGAACCTGGATGGTAATTTATGTAAACCTATATTTACACGGTATTGTAAAAAAGATTCAACTACAAAAAAATGTACAGAAGAATCATTAAATACAGCTTATATAAAAGTTGGTTTTGAAAATACTTATTCCTCCTATCCATATATGTATCTTGATTGAATTTATAATGAAAATTATATAAAAATAAGCGATGCTGACGATATTACAGCAAAAATGGGTTATTACCATAAAATTACGGATGGACCATACACTTGTGCTATTACTCCTAGCGATGAATTATTTTACGATGGACTATCCACAACACATATACCAACTGAGCCATTTAATCATGACCCAAAATATCCTGATGATAATTCAGTTGGTTGGAAAATTCATAATTTCAATTATACCCCAAGTATATATACAATAAACAATGTATCTTATATCTTAAGTACAATAAGATGAGAAGAGGGAGAATTCAAAGACTATCGATGCCACAGCAGAAACTGGGATTTAAGAATATTTAGTTGTCCTGATATGATTATTTATCCATAAAAACAAAAAAGCAGAATTGATAATATAATTCTGCTTTTTCTTATTAAGAAAATTTTTACTATACAGATTCACACATATCTCCAAAAGTAGAATTATCACTTTATTCAGAATAACGATAATTAGGATCCAACAAATAATCATATTTATACGGATCTAATAGACCCGTATCCGTACCAAATACACATTCAGCTGATTTTTCAGCCATTCTCTCTTCAGCGCCTATTCTCTCATCCACCAACTCTCCAATTTTTTTCTCACACTTTAATACTTCTTTATAATATTTAGCCTTCGTTATTTCTATCTGATATGCATTTGATTCACCTTGTGGCTGAGTACATAGATTATTATATTTATCTACAAAATCTTTACGAGAATCTCTATAACTACGAATTTGACCTCTAATAATCTCTATATTCCTTTTTTCAACCAAAACATCTTCTAATGTAGTAGTTTTTTCACACGAACCAGCTCAAAACATCAATATTCATACCAATCCAGCATTTACAAGTCATTTTTTTAAAGTGTCTTTTGCTTTAAATGTATAGTTTTTAAGTGTCTCCATACCTATATAAATACAATTTATAAAATATTTACATATCTATTTTATATATTTTTATATCAAAATGTCAAGAGATTATTATCATTCAATTAATTCTATACACACCTTTATTTCCTCCTTGATAAAGGAGGGAGACCACGTAGTGGTGGAGGATTTTTGGATTAACAGTATCATTCTGAGCATCATTCCCGTCATTCTGAGCTCAGCGAAGAATCTTCTACATATTAAGTCATTCTGAAGAGTTGTATACCCAACACTTTCCCTCTTTGTGAAGAGGGTGGCCAAAGGCCGGGAGATTTCTTATCATTCTGAGTATCATCCTCGTCATTCTGAGCATAGCGAAGAATCTTTTTTCCCTTTTTTAAAGAATATAACCCGATAAATCAGGGATGGGATTTCTTAACAATTTCCTACATAAAAAGTTTTGTATCAGATTTTATTTTTTTTATACTACATCATGTTTTATCATTACTCTAAAATAAAATGATAGATCCACAAATAGAAGATAGCTGGAAAAAAATTCTCCGGGATGAATTCCAAAAACCATATTTCACAGAAATAAAAAACCATTTACAAAAAGAAAAATCTGAATGAAAAATCATCTATCCAGCTTGAAATATGATTTTTAATGCTTTCGATAAAACACCTTTTGATAAAGTAAAAGTAGTTATTATATGACAAGATCCATATCATGGTGAATGAGAAGCACATGGACTATGTTTCTCCGTACAAGACGGCATAACTATTCCACCATCTCTCAGAAATATCTATAAAGAAATGTATACAGATTTATGACTCACTCCTCCAAAATCATGAAATCTAACAAAGTGGACTCAGCAGTGAGTATTCCTATTAAATGCGACTTTAACAGTCAGAAAAGATACTCCAAATTCACATAAAGATATCGGTTGGCAAACTTTTACAGATGCAGTTATCAAAACTTTATCGAACAAAAAACAACACTTAGTATTCATCCTCTGGTGAGCATTCGCTCAACAGAAAAAAAGTCTGATAGATGAAAATAAACACCTAATAATCTCCTCAGCTCATCCATCTCCATTCTCCGCTGACCGCTGATTTTTTGGAAGCAAACCATTTTCCAGGACAAATGAATATTTAGAGCAAAACTGAATTTCTCCTATAAATCGAAACTTAAATTAAAATACTTACCATAAACTTTATAAAAAATAAAATATAAAAACGGAATTGAATTCCGTTTTTACTTAAATTACATAAATGTTTTTATGTAGATTCCCATACACAACACTTATTAAATACACAATCATCACGAGATGTAAAATATGAACAATTAGCCGCACTACAAAGTTCATCCATACTATTTCTTCGTCTACAATATCACGTTATTTGATAATTAGCATTATCATAACATTTTCTATATTCTAATCAATTACTTCAATTACACGCATTATCACTCGGCTTATCTCAAACATTTGATTTACAATAAGTATCACTTACCTCCCCACAATGATCAGTACTACAGGTTGAACTACAGTGAATTTTACCATCATTCCAGCATATCCACTCATAATCTGGACTACAACCATGAATACTATGAGGTTCTACATTATTACACTCCACAATATCTCCATTATTATCTACAAACGGTTCATATCAATAGTCACACGTCCATTCACATTCATGCAATGGTGTATTAGACACATAAGTTCGTGATGTATGAACTGCTAATTTGTATGTAGAAGATCACTTAGTAATATTAGCTATTGAAGGCTCACTTCATCCACATGTCTTTACCGTTCTTACACATTTATTCTGTGCATCACTCCATTCATATCCATCACCTTCATTACATACATAGCAAGTATCAGGTGATAAACCTTGCACTCCACATTTCCACATATTTCACCAATTTCATCATGTCGATTCTATCAGCACAGAATCCTTACACTGATCTACTCCATTTCCACAATTATTATCAGACTTACCCTGACACCTTGATCCATTCCACCAAAGATCATCACCACAGTTACACTGTTGGCTAGATGTTCATCGATTACATAAATAATTATGTCACCATAGAGTATAATCATTTCACCATTTAACTCATGCTGGAATATATGGTCAGTTACATGGAATACTAACTGGATTATCTCCACATATTACATTACAGACTTTACCACTCAGATAATATCCATTATTACATGTACATTCCTCACCTGTTAATGTCAGATTTCATTTACTACAAATAGCCATAACTGTACAGCTTCCGTTAGCTATATTCTTTCCTAGAATTTTATTCGTAGATCATGTCAATTCTGGAATACTATACCCATTTTTACTTGTTGAATTACACGACTTTTCTTCACATTTATTATTACCTGATTTCCATTCATATCCAGTATTACATTTATAGCAGATTGATTCATTCAGATTTTCATTATTTATATTACTACAGTTCCATGTATATCATCACTCTCCATTATCCACCTGTACTACATTTCAGAAAGTACACGACAATGCTACACCACTTCTACAGTATGGACCATAATGAGATACACATGTATTTCCGTTCCATATCTTATTATTAGAACAATTTGCACTACACAGCGATTCTCCACATTTATACGTATATCATGACGTCCATGTAGCAGATTGTTTAAATGTAGGATTTACTCCTGCAAAATTACATCTAGGCGTATCCATAATTCATCCTGGACATGCATTTGTACAGTCCTCACCAACTATACTGATAGTTCCACTTCCACATATAGCAGTTGCTGTACAGTTAGTACCATTCACTGTTTTGGTTACAGTCAACTCCTGTCCATGTGCTATATTATTTTTAATATAATATCCACTTATAGTTTCTCATCATTTACAGTTGTGTACCACATCTACAGTTTCATTACATCATGTCTGGTAATTTCATAATATACACCACCATTTATAATTATAAATCGTATATCCAGTCATTTCACTTTTATTCAATATACTATAGACTAGAGATCATCCATTTATACAATTATAATGTGACTCACCACAGAGATTTACATTAATATTTGCACACTTACTTCCATCCCAATATTCTCCCGTTGGACATTTTTCTCTACAACTAAATCAATCACCATAACCTCTTCGACATTTATACGTATACTCAGAATCTCCTACATTTCAGATATATGGATATTTTATCAAAAGTCATGTAAGACATGTTCATAAATTAGTTCACGTATTACACGCATTTCTACAATTTTCCGCATATGTTACTAAAGATCACGATTGACATTTTACGTTTGCATCACATACCTGACTTGTAGTATCTTTTTCAACCCATACTCAGCTACCATTAACCAAATCTGGTACTCTATATCACCTATATCTCATAGCCTCACAGTCAACTGCAGGTTTTACCTTACATTCACTTCATGACATTATATATCATGTATAGCACTCTGAACACTCTTGAGTATTATTTCATAGTTTACATGTTCGTTTATATTTTTTTGCAAAATCGTCCGTTTGATTGGATAGCAAACTAGATTGATTTATACAGTTATTGTGTTTTTCACCACATAATTCTGGAACTGCTGTACACCTTGATCCATTCCATATTTGTCCACTACCACAGCTAGCCTCACATAAAACTCTCTCCATACCTTCTTTTTCACAGTAATATGAATATTTACTTTTTCATTCTCATTCTGAATATCCAGTAGCCACCATTCAGCTCATACATCCTCACGGAGTTCTACTTGTTAAACATATATTAGATACAGATATACAGCTACATCCATTTAGTACATAATTGTCCTCACATTTAAATCATTGCTGTGTACATACTTCTCTAGATTCTCTACACGATATTGCAAAATTAGAGAATACACAATGCCTTTTAATTCCACATCTTGATCATACTATTTTTTCTTCACTTATATCCATATAAAAATCTGCTAGCGATATATCTCATGATCCCTTTATATTACATTCCGGATCACTAGAAGGATCACAAACAATTGCATTATCTACCAAAATACCTTCACATTTTCATGCATCCACTTCACATTCAACTTCACATTGTTCTTCAGTCTGATTTCATAATTTACAACCCCATGTAAATTTATATTTATCTCATATTCTGTTACCATGCAAATTATGTTTTGATACTGATCATCTTAAACATTGTCATGCCGTACTACAGCTATTAGCACACAAACCATTATAATCCACTATTCTTAGTACATATAAAATATCATTTACCTTAACATACAATCTATCACCTCTAACAACATAATCACTACCTACATTTCCAAACCATCATTTATCTCCAAGTCTAATTTCCCTATCAAAACTTGCATTATTACTAACTTTTTGATTTGCTTTTATAGTATAAATCATATCATAGGAAACTCCATAATAATCTTCATAACTCTGCTTTATTTTTATATCAATAGGTATATCACCACCTGTCATAAAGAAATGAACATTTTGTTTCCCATCCAAACCTCTAGCATAATTGTAATAAACTATTCTATTAACTATTTCCTTAGCTTTTGAACAAGAACCTATAATTATCTCTCTTTCATCTACACAATTCCATATATAATTTTCAAAATCTGTTCAAGTATTACTTACATTTCATAATAAACAAGTATATTTTTCATTTCCACATACATTTGTTATATCCACACATTCACTTCCGTTCCATATTTTATCACCATTACAATTTGCTTCACATTTATACATTTCATTATCATACCAGCATCCATATTCATAATCATTTGTATATGTAGGCTGATTTAGATTTCTTTTTTCTCATAGATTACATCCTACATAAGATTGATTACACACTTCCGAACATATTCTACTACTGTTTAATGCATATCATGTTTTACATGAATAAGTACAAACCTCTGTCTTATCTTCACTATATCTATACACCCTATCATCTGATAATATACTAGGAATCAAATTGTTATTTATCACAGCACTTCATTCATCCAATCATGGAATATATCACGTACATTCAGACTTATAGCTACATGGTGTAGTATTACCATTTTTTCACTGACACTGCCACCATATTGTATTTCATTGCATATAATATGATCACTCTATTGCAGATCATCATATACATTCTCATGAATACATTTTTTTACCTCATGAAAGTACTATTTTTATTCATCATGTCACACACTCAGGAAATATATCAAATTTTTCTCATCTACATATAGATTCACATTGACCTTCTCATATCATAGATTTCCATCATTCACCATCACAGCTACACAAACATTTCTGGTCTTCAATATCATCCCTATCCTCTATTTTTACAATTCATGTACCATTTCCACTTCCACATTGTATATTATTACCTGAATTTCATGCTGCAAGTACAAAATGTCATCAAACATTAAATTTAGCATTACTATTTGGTTCAGATTCATTCACAGCCATTCCATTTCCTCAATATACTACAAAAACATTATCATTACGCAGATTAACTCCTTCAGAACCATCTACCCATAGAAATGAATTATTACCCAATACTGTAGCTCATGATCACATTGCTACAGAATTATATGTTTCAATATACTCTCCACTTCATACTTCAGAATTATTACCTACCACAGAAGAATATGAACCATTCATTCTATTATCATTTCATATAATTACAGAATTTTCCAAATTTCTATCAGACAATGGATTTACACTATTATTACTTCATGCTACTACAGAACCAGTACTATTATCATATATATTATTACCACTTCATCATAGTATAACAGACAAATTTGATTGTATATTATTTCATATTCATCCAAGTATTGTACTACTAATTCATCCAAATATTGTATTACCACTTCATCATAGTATACTAGAGTTTTCACCACTACTTATCTCATTATTTTTGTTTATTATAAAATTATCTCACGATCACGTTACTTTTAGTTTTTCATTCTCTTCTCTCAAAGTTCACAATATTGTTCACTCCTCATCACCCGTATACAATACTATACTTCCTATACTTTCTACCATATTATCCACATCTATTTTCAATACACTTGAAGACACTATAGTAAATATAGCTCCAGAAATAAAAAAACATATAAACAATGTTATCATAATTTTTTTCGAAAATTTCATTTACATTAGATTACGAATTAAATTATTATCCACTTAATTATAATCGTTTAAAAAAATCTGTCAAATTTTAACAGACTTTTTTCATTATTTTCTAGTAAAAATATTTAATTTGACTTTTTATACAAAAAATTTATCTTTCATATACATAAAAACATAAATATAATACATATTTTTTACATATTACTCATATAATAATGAATTTTTATACACCTGAAAGAAACAACCCTTTTATTGACAAAAAAACTATTTGAGATAAAGCCAAAATTTTTGTAGAGAAAACCAAAAAAGCTGTCAAAGATACTTTAAATAAAACCTGACAAAAAATCAGAAAAGTTGCATGAATTGGAGCTATGGCGTGAAGTAGTCTCTGATCTCCTACATTTGTAGCTACTACTGTGCCTGCATCTATTGAAACTGTATCTACTATTTCACCATTTGCTTCCACAGCTATCAATACTATCGCTTTGACTACTGCCTGAACTCTACTCACAGCTTGCTGACCAGAGGAAGAAGAAAAAAATAAAGATACTACTCCACCAACTATTTTCATGGACTCTCCCGAATGTAATATTTCATGATCCAAACAAATAAGCATAGACTGAAATAGACTATACCTATGATGAGAATTATTGGCTACATGGACTGATAACATAGATAATAACTGTAGTGTAACTATAACTTTCAATGGTCAAAAAATCAGTTCATGAACTATGATAGACAAATCTGGTACACTAACACTTACAGTTACAGACAAATCATGAAATTCAAAAACTCAGAATATAAAGATAAATATGAGCGAAAATATAGACTCTCCTGAAATCACACTAAATAAATCTGAAATAAATATATTATGAGCAGAAAAAGTAAATATTTCTAATAATCAATTGGTTATTTGAGATGAAACTGTAGCATCATGGACTGATAAATCCAATCAAAATTGCACTGTTTCTCTAAAATTTAATGACAACGAAATCAAATCATGAGACACCATAGAATGAAATGGTAAACTAATTCTCACAGTCACAAATACTAAATGAAAAATTTCAACTGTAGAAATTATAGTAAAAAATGAAGCTATTTACTGACTAGAAAATCTAAAAAATCTAAATCTAAAAGTTGACCATGAAATCGATTTACTCCAATGAATATCTTTTGCTGAATGAATAACTCTAGTCAAAACTCAAATAGAAATAGATTGAACTCGCCACAATATATCAGATCCATCACATTTTACACCAGAATATCCATGAAACTGTAATATAATATTCACAGTTCAATCAAAAAATTGAAATACAGCTGAAATAAAGTCTGAAAACTTAATTATCAATGCACTAGACTACCAATCTATGGAAATCAAAAATCTCGAACCAAAAGAAATCCTACCTATTATATGACAGATAAATCTCTGAGATAGAAATGCCTACGAACATATCGAACACCTTAGAATAGCCGAATGTACTCGCATTAGAGATATGATGCGAAAATACTGAGCCTGAAATTACTCTCCAGAACAGTATCAGCAACTCATGCTCAGACTCAATACATGAATGATCTGAGAAAAACCAGCATGATTTGATAATTTTGAAGTAGTTTGAAAAGATTTTCATGATGAAGACGAACACTGACACGATTCACGAGATATATTAAATACTATCATCAAACATACAAACTTTAAAGTGCTCGAAGATCACTGAAATGCAATGGATGAATTATACCAAAACTTACCAAATAATTCTATAAATATCTTTGCACAATCATCATGATTTGAAAATACATCAAAAGAAAAATATAATAATCGTAATATAGATTTCTTAAATTTAAAGAATTATATAAAAAAAGATAATTTTTTACGATTTTTATCATGATCTAACTTAAATACATGAGGTCGAAATAAAATTTATCAAGAAAATTATGATTTACCTGATGAAAATTCTATATATTCAGTACCTCAGTCTCAAGCCAACTCTAAAGCAGATTCAAATATTGATAAGCATATATTTCTAACTGTATGAACTAACTGACAATGAAATACGAATATAACTAATTCTAGCCATTGATCAAAATTTCCTGTCTGATTTCACCCTAATATATTATTTTCTTGACGCTCTTTCCCATATAATACTCTAGATTGATATATATATGCTGAAGACTGAAATTATACTACATCACATACTAATTATACAAATCTAGCTATGGCTGATCTAATCTTCCAGATGAAAGCCGATATATCAAATGTAGATGAACTCATGTCTATGATACGAGATTCTTCTCTTACAGATCAGATTCATTTAAACTGACAGACTCAGAATCTTAATGTAATCAATCCCGCATGAGTTGCAAAAAAAGAACTAATGCCAACCTCTATTCCATCCCAGATAAATGAATGATCTACTATCTCACTACAAGAATGATTTTATAAATGAATCATTTTTGATATTCCATGAGCAGAAGTATATATCAACTGAGAATGGATTCCTTATAATAAACAGAATCAATCTCTCATCAAAAGTCAAAACCCTTTCAATAAACAGATAAAACGAAGACTAAACTGAAAATTAGCCAAAAAAATGTGATACAATCAGAATAAACCAATCAAATGAAAAATCATAATGGTAGATGAAAACCGAAATGGATTAAGTATTTCCAAAGATATATCTATAGATATCAAATAGTCTTAATTTCATAGATATGTAGTGGACAAACCCACTTTCATACTATCTTTTATACCATTCCAAAGAGAAGCTCGGTCTAAATCTGAGCTTTTTCTTTTAGAATATCTACTCAAATTTATTTCATCTTTTGGTACAAAAGCAAAATATTTCTGAAACTCATTATAATTATCCAAATTTTTTGAAAATGATGCTGGAAATATTTTAGCTAACCTCTTTAAAATTATTTCATCTATATTATACATTATAGTATTATTAGCCAAACTCATATTATTTTTAGAAATCTGATTTTTCAGATAATCTACCAAATCATATTTATACAAATTCTGCATACTTATTACCCAATCATTTCATTCATCTGCCACATTTTCACTTTCAAAATCATTCTCAACTTTTGACTCAAAAAGTCACGAAAAATATCAAATTCTTCAGTTTATTTTACTCACTTTAGATAATTCTTTTCACAAAAATTCTAACTGAATCTCTGACTGTGGATATATCAAATATAAATCTCACTCAGGACTCTCTATTACCACTTTTTCTTCTCTATCTTTTTTCATCGAAGGATAAATAATTTTACAGTTTTCATTCAATATTTTTTCAAAACTTGATTGTAATAAATAATCATCCGCCCTCTTTGAATTAACTATCTGAATATAAGCATCACCCTTTTCTACATTTCCACTCAATCCAAGAACTGAAATCTTATAAGGTCTAGTACCCATAAATCACTCTATATCTGGTTTATCAGGATATAAATAAAAAATTCATGAAATCAGAATAAAAAAACTCACAATCACTCACAAAACTTGTCACACAATTTTCCATCTAGTTTTTAATTTTGAAAGCCACCGTAATCATAATATTATCAATCATAAAAGTACAAATAATGAATGTGAAATATTCAACAATGGACGAAAAAATATATGAGCAAAAAGATAAACATTTCCATATATTATAGCATTTCTAATATATTCATATTTTTTGTCCAATTCATACTCAATTTTGTAATAATAAAAATAAGAAACAGTCACTATCAATAAATATAACCAATATTTTAATATAAAATCTACAAAAGACTCTTTCATCACAAAAATTACAAACAATCACACCAATACTCGTGCCAAAATAAACTGTAATAATTGTATTAACTGATGTCTTCTCATTATAATTTTAAATATTAAATTCCTCTATTTCTGGAAAATTTTTAGACAAAAAATCTGACAATTTTTCCTCATTTTCCGAATTTATAACAAGAAATTTTATTTCAGATTTTTCTACCTTTTTATCATTTAGTGAAAATTTTTGTCAATAATTAATCTTATAAATATTATTTGCTAATCATGACTTCAGAATAGCCGTTATTATCCTCTTTAAATCCCTAGATTTACCTCCATAAGTAAAAATATAATTACCCATCTATAAATATCTCTTATATAAAACTAACACAGTTTATAATTATAACCAAAAATTTCAAGCAATCTGACTAATTTCTAAACTATTACTTCTTTTTCTACCATTCTTTTTTCATATTTATACACTCCAAACATACGCAAAATCATAAATAATATAAATCAGATTATACTAACTACCCAAAGCAAAATCTTAAAAACTCAGACTAATAATAAATATCCAATAAAAATTCAAGCAATCTGAATTCACCCACTTTTTTGAGTTTTCTGTAAAAGTGGAAGATAAGATTCACACGTAGATTTAGAAATTTGATTTTTTATACCAACCGTTTCATTCTTTATTGTATCTCTAGCATTCGTAAAAAAATCTTCAATTCAACCTGTGTTTCTCAGATCCGTAAAAAACTTTTCTACAGGTTCTTCATTAACTACTTTCTCAGATTCAAATAAATAATCTCACGTTTTTTCGAGTTCTATATCATCTACTGTTTTTCATTCTTCTCCATTAAACCATGAAACAAAATTATTCCATGTTTTTTTCAAAGGATTAACCGTAGTTTCTGCTATTTTAACAGGAAATTCTTCTATATCATCACATGTAAATGGAATCTGAGTATATTTTCACACCATCAAGACACAGAAAAATACAGTCAACAAACTCGTAATCAAAAATCATCATTCATTAAAATACGCAACTGGAGAAAATCCTGTACGATGATTTAGTTGCCAATTCAAAAGAAATAATAGAGTTCAAATCGCCACATTAAATAATACTAATTCAATTACTAAATATCGTGAAAATCAAAGTCATATAATAAAACTTATAGTCTCCAATAGAAATATGAAAAACAAAGCCAAACATACATAACGAAATTTTACCTTATAACAGTCTAAAGCAATAAAATAAATCAACAAAAATAGAATTATAAAGCTAATTGCAGGTAATATAAATCACTTTCAAAAAAATAACGATATTGTGCAAACTAAATAACTAATCAATCATAATATCACAAAAATTGCTAATCTAATTTTAGCTTTTTTAGAAAATTCTCTATAATCTTTTACTGGTTCTTCCAAAGTTAAATCATCTATATCTGTCATTTTTTCTTATAGAATAAATAAATTTATAAACCAATCTCCAAACGCATTTCATCGATAAATCAACTGATCCCAAAATGTGATTTCCAACACAGTCGCAATAATCATTGATGGAAGAAATGGAATTCATGTATTTCAAACAAAAGAATATTTTTTTGATTTTTTCTTACTTCTCATAAGTATTATTTTTCTAACTATAAAATCTACCAAAAAATAAAATAAACCAACTATACAACTCAAAATAATAAAAAATGTAAACAAATAACACCACTCATCCATTCAATTAGGTTGAAGAAAAAATACTAACCATGCTCATAAAATTGGTGCTACAATCACATCTCACAGTCAAAATCATTCAGATTTTTCTCAAAATTTTATATATGCTACCAATATTCATAAATAATATATTAACACAAATATCAAAGTAAAAATTCACATTCATAGTAATATATCTAATCTATTATTTCCAAATAATAATGTAAAAAATAAAGTAATTATAGCTAAAAACATTATCGCCGTGATATGTAATTCATAAGTTTTAATATCATACAAGAATATTAATCGGAACAACCAAGCAGAAATAGTTATAAAAATCGTATAAATATATCATTCTCATAATCATATATCATGACCTGAAATTCAATGTTTTGATAATATAAAAAATACTGATAAAAATATTATCACACTCGTAATTTCCAAAAACGGATAAAATCGTGAAATCGGTTTTTTACAATATTCACATTTTCATCACTGAAATAATCGAGAAAAAATCGGAATTAAATTTCTAGCTTTCAATTGATGATGACATTTTGGACATTCTGAACGTCAAACCAAAAATCATTTCCAAGTCTCTTTAGTTGGCCATTCTCATAAACGATAAAAAATTACAGAACCAAACGATCCAAATACTAATCCAAAGAAAATTAATGAAATGATTATCAAAGTGTACATTAATCTATATCATAAAACATAAATCAATTTGGAAACAATTGTTCTATCCAAGATTTTCTAGTTTTTACGGCTTCTCAATTTATCACTTCATATCCATTACAATCTGCATCCAAATATTCATGTGGATTTCATTCAATATCATATTCAATTCAACCAGTCCAAGTTTTACAATCTAAATTTGGAAAATATTGTATTAAATATCTTTGACTTCAATTCCGTGGTGTTGATGCTTCGAAAAAGTTATATTTATTATTTTCTCATTTATAGTCATTTTTAAACGAAGTATTCCATAAATCATTGGAATTTTTTATTTTTTCTACATCATCATTACTTATTACACTAAATCAATAATGATAATTCATTAAAAATAAATCTTTAATTTCTTCATCCATTGGAGTTCAGAATAAAATCATTGGTCTTTTTATTTTTGATAATTCTCAACTAAATTCAAAATCATCTTCAAGTCTTTGAACTCATACACTATATCATTTCCATTCTTCTCACAAAACTGTAGCAAATCAGAATTCATCATTATAGTATAAAGTATAATCTCATGTTATTTCTATTATTTCATGATTAGTTCAATCCACAATATTTCATGTAAAAGATTTTTTTAATTCATTAAAAATTATTGTATCATTACTTTCTTGTTGTTTATTATTTCCACATCATACAAAAATAAAACAACACATTAACAAACTAATTAAAAGTCAGATTTTTTTCATTCAAATATCTATTTACTAACATAAATAGTCTGAGAAGGAAATGCAAATTCTATTCATTCTTTTTCAAACTTTTCTATCAATTCCAGATAAATCTTTTCATTTATTTTTAAACTTACTTCATAGTCTGGATTTAAGATATTATAACTCATCAGAAAGTTTATACTAAAATCTCACATATTTTCTAAATAACACCACTCAAAATCTACATCTTTCTGTTTTGAAACTATATCTTTGATAATTTCTGGAACAAATTTCAGCTTTTTAATTCATGTATCATATGTCACTCAAATAGAAATTCTCTGTCTTCTACTCTTCATAGTTCTATAATTAATTACTTCCGTTGCGAGAATATTACTATTTGGAATAATTACATTTTGTCATTGAACTGTCTGAATTGTAGTAGACTTGAGAGAAATCTGTTTTACGGTTCAGATTTTTTCACTACTTCATTCTCATATTTTGATATAATCACCAACTATAAATGGTTTACTGAGAATTATAGAAAAAGAAGAAAATAAATCTGTCAGAATATTCTGTAATGCGAATGCAACTGCGATTCAGGCTATTCCAAATCACGCCAAAACTGGAGTCAAATCTACTCAAATATTAGTCAAAAATACAAAAACTCATAAAGACCAAACTATAACTGTCACGATAGTTTCTACAGATTTTTTGGCTGTTTTGTCTTTACGAAAAAACTTTTCTAATGAAAAATCTACACATTTTATAATCACTTTTATCGCAAATATCGTAACTATTCATAGAAACACAGCTTTTAGTATATATTTTATATTAGCTGGAAAGGATAAAAAGCTGATTGCTACATAAATTTCCATTGCTACAAAAAGCCATTTGGGAAATTTATTCATAATTTTACTCAAATATTGTATCCATTTTTTTTCAGATTCTTTTTCATCTAGTGAATCTAATTTTTTTAGTAAAATATTTATAACAAAGTATAATATCAAAAATATTAGAATTGAAAGAATTATCATTCATATAGTATTTCAGTAAACTACTGTATTCATAAGATTTGTTACAGATTCTGGCATTTTTTATTAGTTATATATTAAATTATTTTATATATTGTCCTCCTTTTTGAAAGGAGGTGGCTCGTAGAGCCGGAGGATTTTTACACAACACATACTTAAAAATCCCCAGTCCTTCGGACAGCCCCTTTCAGTAAAGGGGCACAATTATTTTTTACTCATTTTTTTCTTCTTTTTGAACAAAAAATTTCTTAGGATTTTTCTCCTTATGGACTGTAGGACTATCAATTTTTTCTATAATAGCATCCAAAACTTTATCCACATTTTGACCAGTTTTTCAAGAAACACATATAATTTCATCAGCCGGAATTCAAATTACATGCTCAATTTCAGCAGCCACTCTAGTTGGATTTGCAGCTGGTAAATCAATTTTATTCAAAACAGGAATTATCTCTAATCATTGATCTATAGCTTGATAAAGAGTAGAAAGAGTCTGAGCTTGAATTCACTGACTTGCATCAACTAATAAAATCGCTCATTCTACTGCAGCAAGCGAACGAGAAACTTCATACTGAAAATCCACATGACCTGGCGTATCTATCAGATTTAATTCATATCATTTCCATTTCATCCTAGCAGGAGTAAGCTTAATTGTAATTCATCTTTCCTGTTCAATATCCATTCTATCTAAAACCTGACTATGTTCTAATTTTCTAACTGTTCATGTAATTTCAAGCATTCTATCTGCAAGTGTAGATTTTCAATGATCAATATGAGCTATAATACAAAAATTACGAATATGTTCTGTGGACATACTTACAATATCTTTCAACTTCTAAATTATTAACCCATTTCAACTCAAAGAGCTTTAATAACTATGAAAACAAACAAAGCCACAATTATAAAATCAATAACTCTTGCAAGTAATTTTCCATAAAGAACTCCTTTCCATGAAAGATCTTCTAATTTTTCAATTTTTAACTTTTTAAGAATTGGAGAGAAAATCATAGGAGTAACAAAATCTTCAATTAAAGATTTAGTTAATTCTCAAACTTTAGTCGCAATCAAAAGTCAGATAGCAACTCAAAGTACATTGTTCTGAGAAATAAATTCCACAAATTCTTGTCGCATCAGCATATAATAAAATATAAAAACATATTTTATATAGATAAAATTTAGATTAATTCAATATTTATTTATTGATTTTTACATATAAATCCATACAATAAAAGAGTTATCCTGAATACAGATTTTTTGTTTAGATTAGATCCATCGAGAGATGCATCTAAGTTGTCGTGAGATAACACAGCAATAGTAAGTTATTGTACTAGTGGAAAGTTTCCTTTCTACTAGTACTTTTTTATATTGACTTTTATATAATAAGTAATTATACTCATGAGTGTTATTCATAATTTAATATTAACTGTTTATATTACCTTTATCAGATCTATCGTGAGATACGTCTGTCGAGACTAACATTGAAACCTTTGTTAGTCTCTTTTTTTACATTTTCTTTAACATTTTAATATATATAAATTCCAATCTTTTTATCTATTGACTTTTATATAGTAAATTCTTATATTTTAAATACAGACATTTTTTCATATACCCTAACAGTCTGTCGTGAGACACATCTGTCGAGACTAGCATTGAAACCAATGTTAGTCTCTTTTTTTACATTTTTTTAACATTTTAACATACATAAATTTTCTGATTTTTAATATTTAACAAAATTTTTAACATTTTTACATTATTTCACATTTTATATTTTATAATAATTTATAGTTCATAATTATTATAATTCAGATTCATCATATTTTTAACATTTCTCTATTTTTACTACTATTAATTTTTTTTTAAATATATATTTTTAATATAATAAAACAAAATTTCACTGAACAAAATGTTGAAAAATTGAAAATAAACTATATAAAACAAATCAGATTTATATTTTTAATCAATTTATAATGAAAGATTCAGTTAAAAGAAGTATTGTATTCATAATATTTGGAGCCTTTTTAGTCTACCTAATTTATTTAATAATAAAATGAGAACCAATTACAACAGCGGAATATTCCAACATGAATATACCAATTTACATCATATTAATAGCATTATGTATTTATATGTTGGTTTTCTACTCAATATATCCAATTTATATAAGATTTTCTAGAACTACAGCTTTCGTATTATGATTAGCATCTATAATTCTTTCTCAAGTTATGTTAGCGAACGATTGACCATCTCACGTATATATTTGAGATTTATTCTCAGTTTTATGAGTTTTAATATTGATATTATTTCCTACAAACATTATAACTACAGATAAAGTAAAAAAATCAAAAGCAAAGAAAAACGAAATAATAATTGAAGTTTAATTATCAGAAAAAATCAGAATTTTATTTAGTATTTTAATACAAAATGCCAGAATCAAACAATATTATAGAAATTATATCAAAAGACCAATTTGATGAAGCTATTCAATCTGAAAAATTAACAATAGTAGATTTTTGGGCTGTATGGTGTGGACCATGTAGAGTTTTAAAACCATTATTACACAAAATAGCTGGTGAAAATTTAGAAATTCAATTATTAACAGTAGACGTAGATCAAAATCAAGAATTAGCATCTCAATACGATATTAATTCAATTCCTGCCGTATTTATGTTCAAAAATGGAGAAATAGTAGATAGTTTTGTTGGAGTTATGCCTGAAAATGAAATTTTAGAAAAAATTGAAGCTAATAAGTAGTTTATTAATTTTTTATCAATTTTAGATGGATTTACTAGTTCCAGAAGAAGTTCGTAAAAAAGAAAAAGACTTACGTGAATATATACAATGACTATGAATAGATGAAAATCAAATTAAAAATGTAGATCTCTTTCTTGTAGCATTTATGCATAAATCTTATGCAGCTGATTTTAAAGTTATTACTTCACATAATGAAAGATTAGAATTTCTATGAGATTCAATTCTTTGAGCATGCGTTGCAAAATTACTTTTCATAAATCATCCAGAAATGTCAGAATCTGCTATGACATTATACAAAATTGCACTTGTGCGTGAAGAAACATTAGCAGAAGCTGCAAAAAAAATCTGATTAAACCAACAATTATTTATCTCAAAATGAGAGGAAAATAATAATTGACGCGAAAAAGAAACAATTCTTTGAGATGCATTTGAAGCGTTACTTGGATATTTATATATAGATTTTGGACCAGAAGAAGTGCTTAAATTTGTAGAAAAGTATCTTTATCCGTTTATGGAAAGTATTTCTACACACCCAGTAAAATCATATAAAACGTTAGTTCAAGAAATTGTGCAGAGAGATACTAAACAAATTCCAGAATATCGTGAAACAGAAGTAGAAGTTGATAAAAAAAATAATGTATTATTATACAAATCAGAATTGTTTATAAATAATGAAAAAGCTGCAGAATGAACGTGAGTAAACAAGAAAAAAGCTCAAGAAGCTGCAGCTAAACAATATTATGAAAACCATAAAAAATAATTAGTGTCTTTTATTGACGAATAAATTAATATTCAGAATTATCATCAATTTTTCTTATTTTTCAAATAACCTTATCAGTAAATAAAATTCATTCTAAATGATCCATTTCATGCTGAATTACTACAGCACTAAATAATGTGTATTTTTGGATATGTTGTTTTCAATTTTTATCTTGATATTTAACTACTACCCACGTCCATCTTTCTACATCTCCACATAATCCAGGCACAGAAAGACAAGCCTCTTCTCATTTTTTCATTTCCTCAGAATGTTCCAAAATTTCAGGATTTATCATAGCAGTTTCTCAGATAATTTTCCTACTAGTTTTATTTCATTTTTTAATTTCTTTCCACTGAGTAGTAGCTATAACGCGAATATTTTTTCATACTTGAGGAGCAGCTAATCCCACTCAATCGTATGCATACATTAAATCTAATAGAATTTCAGAAAATTCTTTGATTTCATCATCAAAAATGTCAACCTTCTCTGACTTATTTCTTAAAATTTGATTATTATCTCAGGTTTGAAGTGGATAAAACACCTTTATTTGTTCTATAGAGTTATACATTTTTATAAAAATATGTAAATATAATTATATTATAATTAAATACAGTATAATCATATCCGACTTGAAAATCAATCTGAAATCTTTAAAATTATACACGTAATCATGTTCAGCCGCAGTGAATTCAAAAATTAGCTTAATAATAAAAAAGAATTCTCTCGTGGAGGGGTGGCAGAGCGGTTGAACGCGGCAGTCTTGAAAACTGTTAACCGAGTATTCGGTTCGTGGGTTCGAATCCCACCCCCTCCGCCATTTATGTTATCTATTTGTATGACTAGAACTCGTAAAGTAAGAAAAAGTAGAATTATTCTAACAATTCTATGTTTGCTTATGTTTGGTGTGCTTGTATCAGTTGCTGATAAACTTAGTACACCCGCTGATTTAGGTTATGTAAATCCAGCATTTGTTTCAGATTCATCTAATGAAGTTGCTATCAACTTGGATGCGATGAGTGTATCAATGGATGAAACCAATGATATGGCAGTAGTTCAATATATTGTCCAAGAGTGAGATACTTTGGAGAGTATTGCTACAGAATTCTGAACGACAGTTTCAAATCTTAAGAAGATTAACTGACTTTCAACTGTTAGACCATGACAAAAGATCGTGGTAACTAACGAAGAAGATGGTATTCTTTACAAGGTTAGAGAAAATCAGAATATTAAGGTATTTGCCAATAAATACGGATTAGATCTAAAAGATTTAATGACATTAAACTATATAACAGATGACAGTGAAATCCTTTACGAAGGACAAGAAATTTTCATAAATCTTTCAGAAGAAAAAGCTAATAATATTCCATGATTTATTGATAAAGCCCAACCTGATTTAAGTATACCTGTAGTTAAACCAAAACCTACAACAAGCAATACTACAAAGAAAGGTACAGCTACAAAGACAGTAGCCAAAACAGCTTCTAATAATAATGCTGCTGCTCCAGCTGGAAACACATCAGCATGAAATACATCAGCGTGAAGTACTGCTTCAGCAGGTAAAATTATAAAGAAATGGACATATAATGCTAATATCAATAATGGATTCTATCGTGGATATTGTACATGGTATGTAGCAACTCAAGTTCCTTCTATATTTAAATATACATCAGATGGAACACAAGAGAGACCATTTGGATGAAATGCTTCAAGTTGGTATAGTGCAGCCAAAGCAGCTGGATATACTGTATCCAAAACTCCTCGTGCAAGTTCAATAATTGTGTATAGTAAATTACGTTCATCAGCAGGTCATGTATGAATTGTAAGACAATATCCATATAACGGAGATAGTTCAAAAATGTTGGTAGAAGATATGAACTACGCAGGAAAATTTGTAGTTACACAAAGAGTTGAATCAACAAGTCGTGCTGGAATTATCTGATATATTTATTATTAGAATAGTATTAAGTAATATAAGAAAAGGACAATGAAAGTTGTCCTTTTTGTTAAATAAAAAAAACCTGAAATTAATCAGGCTTTCTCGTACGGAATTGTTTGTCTTTACGACTATCTCTTGGTTCATATGACAGAAACAAATCAAGGCACCTGTCGGATTCGAACCGACGAACCAAGGTTTTGCAGACCCGTACAATAGACCACTCTGTCAAGGTGCCATATTATACACGCGCGAATAACATATTATTAAATAAATAAAGAAAATCAACAGAAAATATCTACAAAATTTTCATCAAATCAGCTAAAGTATAAATTTGAATAAATTTTATTCATAATTTTTCAACTTCTTTAATTCATCATTCATCTGCTCTATTTAAATGAATTGGAGTAATTCAAACATTATTGGATCATACCACGTCAGCTTTTAAACTATCTCAAATCATAATCATATCTTTAAAATCTATTCAGGATTTTGTTTTTAAATTTTCATAAATTCTTGAATCTAAATCAGATTTTGTAGCTCATACTTCGAAAGATAATATTTTATAATCAAAAAGTCATTCTGGAATAAGTCTATATAAAGGTTCGGCATAATCCTTGGATAAATTTGAAACGACAGCAGTTTTATATCATTTAGATTTAATGTATTCAAGAGTTTCTAATGTATCTCAAAAAATATAAGTTCATTCAATATCTTTTCTAATGTTACCAATAAATTCATCATCTACTTGAATTTTTACTCAATCTATTTCTATTTTTCATTCTTGAATATCTTGTAATGTTATAGGTTTAGTTTTCAAAATATCTCTTAACTTTCACGATAATCTAACATTTTTAAAATGATGATTTATACATGTTCCATATAAATCAAAAGCTATCAGTTTTTTATCTTGATATTTACGTAAATCTAATTGTTCAGCCATTTTAAATCTTATTCTAAAACACAAATATTTTCAATATGATGAGTGTGGGGAAACATATCTACAGGCTGCACTTCTTTTGCGTTAAATCATTGCTCATTTACTAGCATTTCAATATCTCTCGCCATGGTTACAGGATTACATGAAATGTAGAGCAATTTGAATTTATATTCTTTCTTGAGTTTTCCAATCCATTCAATTACATTTGGATGTAATCATTCACGTGGTGGATCTACAATAACTACTCAAATATTTTTGATTTTTTCTTCCAATTCTGGAAATCTATTTAAAACTTTTTCACATGGTGAAGCTACGAAAAAACTTTGATTTTCCAGTCAGTTTATACTAGCATTTACATTAGCATCACGAATTGCATCTTCCACAATCTCAATTCCTATCAATTCAGAATTTTTATTTTTTCCATTATTTTGTTTCAAAAGTGATAGTCAAATACTACCCGCTCCACAGTATAAATCCAATAAATTTCACTCAATATTTCATAGCATATTAAATGCTGTTCAGAATAATTTTTCAGCTCACAAAGTATTAGTTTGAAAGAAAGAAAAAGGAGAAATTCTGAATGTTAATTTAGTTTCATTATTCATTTCAGGTTCATAATTTTCACCTTCATTATCAATCATCTCATCCTTATTTTTCTTCGATTGAGTAAAATTTAACTGTTCATGAATATATCCATCTCACCAGAAAACTTTAGTTTCAGATTGGTCGTTTTTTACTGTATCTGAAAGTCATTCATTATATGTTATGACAAATGTAGTTACAGTTTTTTTGAGAAATTCATTAGCTTTAAAATCTTCCATTAACTGTTCCCAAAGTTTAGTCTGTTCTTCGTTTAAATTTCCAAATGAAATGGAAAGATTTACCATCAATTGCTCAGTATGAATTCATTCACGAATTACTAGATGACGAAAAAATCATTGATGAGTTTTCTGATCGAAAACTGGTAATCATGAATTGAAACATAAACTTTTGATGGTTTCATAAATTTGATTCATTTTTTGAGATATCAATCCACAATTATCTACATTCACGATTTTTGCAAATTCTCATTGTTTGTGAAATCCACAGCATTGATTACAATCTATATCATACTTATTAATTCCAGTTTTCAAAATTTCTTCTTCAGATTTTCATTCTTTGATTCATTGACGAAATTCTGGATTTTGTTGCTTATAAACTCCAAAACTAAACTCAATTTTGTTTCTATATCACTTATCTAATGGCGATGGAATGATTGGTAAAATATGGATTTTTTTTCATTTCTCTTCCAAATTTTTATTTAGTTTTTTGAAAGCATCTTCCACAAGTTGCTGTTTAATTCACAATTGAGTTTGATAGCTCATCATTTGCCATTTACATCCGCCACAACCTATTTTTTCAGTTCACGCATTAGCTTCACTTATTCATTTTGGAATGAAAAAATGAGGACAAAAAATCTCTCCATCTGCCATTTTTTCATCATATTTCTTAGTTTCAACTATATGTGCCTCGATATAATCTTTTCTCCTTTTTACTACAGTTACATCTACCGTACTTCCAGGTAAAGCTCATCATTTTATCAAAACTTTTTTTCCATCAGAAAGAGATGAAATTCAGATTCATCCGTGTCAGAGTTTATATACTTTCAGATTTTTGAGAATTGATTTCATATAATTTTAGGCAAAATAAATATAAATCTGAATAAGTAAATTTTAAAGTTTTGCTCATAAAAAACAAGATTATTCCATTTGCAATTGTTTAATACTTTAATATAATTAAATACAGATTTTATTATATTTTGATATAATTATGCTTACAGAAGAAGAATTATTAAAGAAATATTGAGATATTATCAAGGAAGAAATTAATGTAAAGGATGTAGACATTTATCAGTCTGATAAACCAATCACAAAAATATACAAACCATTATGAGGTCAGCTTTCTGCTAAATTTGGAAAAGATACATGACAAATTATCGCAAACGGAAAACAGTGAAATGTACGTGAAGTAGATGGTTGAATCGAAGTTTTTGATAATACATGACATACATGGAAATTAGATGAATGAGATTACGAAGTAGTTTATGAATGATTAGATGGAACTGATACTACAGTTGAATGAAATACAATCGTAAAATTAGACCTTGAAATCACGGATGAACTCAAAAGAGAATGAACAGCTCGTGAAATTTCTAGATTTCTCAATCAGATGAGAAAAGATGCAGATTTTTCAGTAGATGCTAGAGTAAATATGCATTACCAATCTGACAGTGATGATATGAAAAATATCGTAAAAGAATTCTCAGAATTCTTAAAAGAAGAAGCATTAATTATAAATATTTCAGAATGAAATACTGAATGAGACACACGTTCAGATACATTTGAAAGTGAAAATGGAAATATAAAATTCTGACTAACTGTTGCATAGTTGTTTGGTCATTCTGAATGAAACAAAGTGAAATGAAGAATCTTAGGTGTTAAATATGACCACATAAGATTCTTCGGCTAACGCCTCAGAATGACAAATAATAAAAAAGCCGCAGGATAGATACTTCCCGCGGTTTTTTCTAAATTAAATGATTTTTCTCAAATTGAAACGGCACCCTTGATATGAGCATCATGCTCATACCCAATGAGTTCGATATCATCCCAAGTAAAGTCAAGAATATCTTTAACATTAGGATTCAACCTGACAGATGGCAATGGATGTGGCGTACGAGTGAGTTGTTCCTTAACCTGGTCAACCAAATTCAGGTAGATATGTGCATCACCAAAGAAATGGTTGAATCGTCCAGGTTTACGACCTGTTACGTGTGCCATCAGACACAAAAACAGTGCATCTTGTGCTGTGTTGTACGGCACACCCAGGAAAGTGTCACAACTTCTTTGGTACATGTTCAGATGAAGCATACCCTGCTCATTCGCGAAGAATTGGTAAAAGCAAGGGCACGGTGGAAGAAGTGTCTTGTTTTCATCAGCAGGATTCCAAAGAGTTATTATTATACGACGATCTTCAGGTTTGTTTTTGATTTTATCAATTGCAATCATTAGTTGATCCACTCCGGGATCGATGACGTCATTGATAATTCCAGGACCTTTAATTCGTTTTTCTCCGAAATGGCGGAACTGAAAACCATAAGTATATCCGAGTTCTCCCCATTTTTTACAGAATGCATCGTCGCTGAGAATCTTCTCCTCAAAAGCCTTTTTCGCAGACTTCCAGATGTCGGTGTAATCAGATTTCTGATCATCTATCCACATGTTCTTGAGAAGTTCGGTTTGACCAGTTTTCTGCAGCCATTTCTTAAACGGCCACTCTGTCCAAATGTGGTTCTTGTGTTCCACAAGGAATCGGATGTTTGTATCGCCGTTGAGTTTCCAGATGAGTTCCTCAAATACAGACTTGAGGCTCATTTTCTTAGTGGTCAGAAGAGGAAAGTTGTGAATCTCCCCTGTCTCATCTTTCCACATTTCACACAAATAATGATAACCAGGAAGAGTAATGGTACCCGTTCCTGTTCTGTCTCCAGTTTTTACGCCATTATCCAAAATGGCCTGAAGTAATTCAAGATACTGTTTCATAAATCAAAAAATTTTGTTATTATTTTTATAATCAGATTTTTGTTTAAAATTATTTATATACATTTGTATCAAAAAGTCAAATTAAGATTTATATTGAAAAATAATTTTGTATGAGTACATTTAAATTATAGAGTTTTATATTTATAAAATAAGACAATGAAAAATCTCGTTAGGTTTTGTGTTTTCTGTTCATTTTTAATGTGATTGTCAATTTTGTCTTCAAATGTCTATGCAGTAAGTTATACTGTAGATTTTGTAACAAATTGAGGTTGAACAGTTGCATCACAGACAGTAGAAGAAGGAGAAAAACTTGATACAACTGTTATATCTGTAAGTAAAGAATGAAATAGTTTTTCCTGATGGTATACTGAAAGCGGTTTTGAAAATTTATTTGATATTGAAAATGATACGGTGATGTCAGATTTAACTTTATATGCTAAGTGGAGAGAACATAGAATAAGAGTTATTTACCATCCAAATTGATGAGTAAATTGAAATAATTGAAATCCTGTTTCAGATCCATTACCATATAAAGCAACATTATGAGTTCAATATCTTAATTATAATTGAAATATTTGGGGTTGAAGTAATGCAGCTCCTGACTATATAAGTAATAATTCTACGTGGTGGTTATCAAAAAGATGATATAGATGACATACATGATGGTTAGTTTGATCTCCAGATTCAGATTTAACAATACCTACAACTATACCATTTTCAAAGAATCGAAAAGTTGCAGAGGCTATATGAAGACTCGATGAATTTAAAGCAGGAGATATAGAAATTGATTTATATGCTTGGTGGACATTAGCAGATTATAGTTTAACATATTCATGACTTGAAGATTGTATATTTATAGATGGAGAAAACCCAACTAGCTACACAATGTTATCATGAGATATTACGCTAAATAACCCATCTAAAACTTGATACACATTCATATGACGAAGTGGAACTGATATTGATTGACTGTCTACAAATGTAGTAATACCTTCAGATAGTGTTTGAAATAGAGTATATGAAGCTGTATGGGAGATTAATCAGTATTCAATAACATATGATATAGACTGAAATAATAAAAATATTGTAACATGAGATTATAATTCTGATATAATTCAACCAAAAAATCCTGAAAGAAATTGATATAGATTTTTATGATGGGATACAGAAATTCCACAAAAAATGCCAGCTGAAAATATAGTTATTACTGCAAAATGGGAAAAACTTGGTTCAAGTTGATATTGAAGAAGATGAGGTTCTGATTCAAATGATAAAAGCGACAAGGACTGAAAAAATACATCGGATGATAATAAAAAATCTGAAGACAATTCAAAATCAGATAGTTGAAATAAAAATCAAGATAAAAATTCAGAATCTACAAATGAAGAAAAATCAGATTCATGAAAAATAGATTTAGATGATTTGATAAATGTATATCTTTGGGCTTTGGATAATTGAATTACTACATGAGAATCTTTAGAAGAAGCTTTACCAGATTGATATATAACTAGATGAGAAATGGCAAAATTGGTTGTAGATTTTTCAGAGAATGTTTTATGAAGGACTACACCAACAAACATTCCTAGTCAATGTAGCCGATGAGATGATGAAAAAGAATGGGAATCTGCTGAAATAAAAAATTACGCACAAAAAGCATGTGCACTATGATTAATGTGAATTTATATGAAAAATTATAAACCTAATAAATTGTTAGATAGAGCTGAGTTCGGAACAATTGTATCTAGATTATTACGATGAGATAAATATAATAAACCTAATGCAACGAGAATAAATAAATATTACACAAAACATCTTGAAGAAGTAAAAAAAGAAAATCTGATTACAAAAATAGACAATCCAGAACAAATTAAAGAGTTGAGAAAATGGATTTGGACAGTATTAAAGAAAATACAAAAATAATTTATTAAAGGACTGATTTATTCAGTCTTTTTTTTATGAATATATATTCAAAAAAAGTCGGAAATTTTTTGACTTTTAAAAGATTTTTATGTATAATATAAAACGAGTGAAAATTTATCTTAACAAGAAATTGTATGACACCAGGAAATTGAACTAGTCAATATAATAGACCCCCAGAATCTGAAAGAACAAGAACAGATAATTTTTCTAGTAGAGAAATAAGAGAAAATGTAGATAATTTAAGAGATAATACAGTAGAAACAGCATTATTAAATGCATGAACGAGATCAGACTTAATGATAGCGCAGACATGAATGGAGAGTGAACAGAATCTACATACATTAGATT
>CAMJDC010000005.1 GCA_946404285.1 uncultured bacterium
CTTAGGTAAAATTTGGTTGGCTCTTACCTTATATCAATATTTTCTCAAAAATCAAATATTTATTTTTTAGGCAACCCCCTCCGGCTTTCAGCCACCTCCCCCTAACAGGGGAGAAAATCAAAATTAAGAAATTTGCTCCCTGTGAGGGGAGCTGGCGAACAAAGTGAGACTGAGGGGTTACAAAACACAAAAAATCCACTTACCTTCAGCCTCCCCTTTTTAAAAGGGAGAACCTTTCATGTTAAAAAGATTCCTCCTCTAATAGAAAGAAATACATAATATGCATAATTACAATAGCACAAATGTCAATAACTTGTCAATTTCGTCTATCCCCGGAAGCAGTTTTGACTAATCAGAATTACAATCTACAAAGTTGACATTTCCCATATTTATGACAACAACTCGTCATTTTTTTCAAAATAAAAAAAAAGACCGAAAGATAAACTTCCAGTCTAGGAGCTCCTAGACCGCCAAGCCAACTCTTATAGATTGTGAGTTGTATAAAGAAATTTATTTTCACAAACCTCTGTATAGAACTCAAACCCTTCCACAACAAATAAACAAAAGGCGATCTAGATTAGATGCATCATCTCATCTTGGGTAAGATTATCAAATGCTGAATAAACGACTTCCGAATACAGATAATCCTTTATCCAAATTCAAGCGAAAACGCTCAATTCTATGAACCCACACAAGTTAATCAGTCTTTTTTCCTTTTCAGGATTTTTTTGTTTTTTATTTACACCCCCAAGATAGATTAATCAAACAATTATACAAGAGAAAATTTAAAAAATGCTCTAACCATTAGTTCCCACATATCACAAATGTTGTCTACTTTAATATTTACATATTTTAGAAAAAAGACATTTTATTCAATATTAAACAACACAGAATAATAGTCTGTTACTGCGATATTTAAATTTATTACAAAAATTTACTCCCTATGCGCCTCAAGTATCTCTTCCTTTGTATTTCTCAATTTTTGGATTGTAGTAGCCTTATCTCATAAAGTTGAATTTAAACTAGTTCAAATCTGATAAACCACATCATCAACAATCAAAAAACGGTCATGCAAATTTGCCAATGTACGCACAACTATAGGATTTCACTCTTGATCATTCTTACTACTCAACAATTCTGACAAAACATTTGTATTTCCCCCAACTTCTCCAGAATACAATGTTTTTCTTTTTTCATACGCAATAATTCACTTTACTCAAATTCTCCTATGAGACAATAAATCAAATGTTGCTCAATCTATATAAGGCTCTATTATCATCACAGATCTATTGGCTTTCCTAATTTTATTGATAATAAATTCATGTATTTCCTGAGTTTGTCATGCTTTAAATATATGACCATAGTTTCACTTTCATTCACCATTCTGATTTTCTTCAAATTTTTTCATTTTAGCCTCCAACTCTTTTACCTTTTCTTCCAGACCTAGTATAGTTTTATTCTTATCATCAATTTCTGTTTCCATTTTGTGCTTCATTTCCTCTGCATTTTTTAACTTTTCTTTCGCTTCTAAAATCAACTCTTTATCTCACTGTTCTTTTGCTTCCTCTAATTGAATAAGTGCATTTTTATATTTAATTTCAACCTCCTCTTTTTGGATATTAGCATTCTTAATTTGTTCCTCCGCCTCTGTTTTTACTTTATCACTTCATTCTTTTAAAGCATCAATTACCTTCGACATATCCTCAATTTTTAACTGCAAATCCAAAATAACCTTCGCCCTATTTGAAGCAATTTCTTCAGATTCTTTCTTCTCTTTTTCAGCTTTTTCCAATTTTTTTTCAGCTTTTAAAATCAGACTATCATTCCCCTCATTCTTTGCATGTTCTAATTCCTCAACCGCCTTTTTCAGATTTTTTTCAGCTTCTTCTTTTCACTTTTCAGCTAGTTTCACTTGTCATTCAGCATCTTTTACCAAGTTTTCATTCACAGAAACTTCATTAATCAACTCACTAATTCTACTTTGCTGAGAGATAATTTTATCATTCAGATTTTCCCTTATTCTTTTATTTTCTTCTCTCAAAATTCTATTTTCCTTTTCAAAATCTACTCCAACCTCAAGTATATGATTCTTTATAGAATCCTCATTAATAATCGACTCAACACTTTCTTTCCCAAATATTTTTATCTGCATATTTATCTCTTTCTGAGTTTTTTCATCCAAAATTTTAAATTTTCTAACTTTACCATCTTTTCAATACACTTCCAATATTTCTCACTCAAAACATAAATCTGAGGCTTTCAATTGTGGTTTTAAAGACTCTGTATCCTCTATATCATCAAGTATTTCTATTTCATCCGATAATTCACACACATTAAATTTTTTATTTAATTTTGCATACGGAATATACAAACAATTTTTAGCTCTAGAAATTCATACATATCATACATTCAATTCATCAATTAATTCTGCCCTAGGTGATGGATATGTTCATTTATACATTCACAACAAAAACACATACTCCCACTGTAGTCATTTTGCTCAATGAATAGTCATACATTGAACTCATGTTTTATTATTTTCCACAAATTCCGTAAATTGTACCGTCTCGGAAAATACTGAAAAATCTCATTTCGCAACATCCTCATTAATTGTAAAAAGTTTAGAAATAATAAGCTGATAATGTCACAAATTGAGTTTTTCACTAAAATTAAGATGCTTCAAAAATATTTTATCATAATATGAGAAAAGCAAATTACCCAACGTCATATCCCAAGTATCTGATATTATTCATTCGAGCAATTTTAAAAGTAATTTTTCTGGATCCAGATTTTGTTCAGTTATACACTTTATCAAATCTTTTACCGTCGTAATTCCATTCCACCTTATAGATTTTGTTATACTTTCACGACCATACAATCTTTTTTCTATCCCAGCAAGCTGCCACATATCTACATGATTTGGATTAAACACCATATCCAAAAAATTAAAAATCTCTCTAACAAATAGATCATCAATCAAATTACCAGATTTATAATTACATATAATTCATTTCGAACGTAATAAATTCACTATCACTCTAGTCTCATCCGATATTCTACTTCTAGAAAGAATAGCAATTTCACTAGGCTTCACCCCTTTATTAAATACCAAATCCTCAATTTTATCAGCCACTGCCCTATCTAAAGAATATATACTATCAAAGGCATCAATAGAAAAATCTCATTCATATTGATTAAATGCATTCAATTCATACTTACTCATATCTCATTGCAAACCTTTATAGTTATCCAAAAATACATTTATCTTATCTACTAATTTAGTTCAAGATCTAGAATTATATGTCAAATATTTTTTATCAATATTTTTAAATTCTTCTTCTGCCCATCTAAAGGATTCACTAGATGCACCTCTAAATCAGTAAATAGCCTGATGTTCATCTCAAACCAACGTAGTATAGAGACCTAACGCTTTAATTATTTCAAACTGAATATGTGATACATCTTGAAATTCATCCACCAAAATATGTGTATATCAAAGCTCTTTAAATTTTTCAAAAAAATCTTTATTCTGAAGCATTTCATACGTAAACAATAGAGAAAAATCATGAGTTAAATAGTCATTTTTTATCAAAAAATCTCTCAATTTTGAAAAAATTTCATGAATAAGCTCTCATTTACATTCATATTCCTCTCCAACGAAATACAACTCTCACTCATTAAATGATGACAAAATTCAATCATATTTATTCACAACCATTCATACCATTCACTCCAACTTTCTATCGTATCAAAGCGTCTCAAGTATCTGACATAACTTGTAATCATCCACTATCACAGGATTCTTAGAATATCATAAATAATCATAATATCTCAATTTTCTAAGCATATCATTACAAAAACTATGGATTGTTCCTACTTTTCATAAAATATCATTCATCTCAAACAAAGTATTCAATCACATCTCATTTAATTTCATATTCAGTTCCGCTAATATTCTCTGTTCTAATGATTCTGCTGCACTTTTAGAAAAAGTTATTGCTATAACTCACTTTCATGAATTATTTATTGTAACGCCTCATTTTTTAGAAGTACTTACTTTCACATCAATCAATTTATCCACAACTTTATGGATTAAAAAATGTGTTTTCCCTGTCCCTGGACCCGCTTGAACAATTTGATTCTTTTTCAATGAAACATTTAATGCTTCCATAAATTCAGTATCTCTTGCTTCATTTCTAACTGATTCTTTGTATATCATTTCCCACTTAGAAAGCCCCATTCTTTCCAATATTTTTTCCTCCACCAATCATTCAAAATCTGAAAAATTAATTACATCTAATATATTATCCAACATACAAATACAGATCCCATTTTTATTATAAGATAATAAATTATTCTCAATTTCTGCCCCAGACCCAAAACAAATTATAGATTTAATACAACGATTACTTTCTCTATTAGAATCCAAAAATTGATCCAATGCAACTTGTTGTTGTTCACACTGTTCTATCGGATTTTTATTATTATATATTATTTCTCAATTATTTTTCCAATTCCCATGTTCATCTCTACTTATTTTTCATGTCCAGTTTTTAAAATTCAAAATATAAAATGTGTTTCATACAACCACTAATCAATCAAACTCTACACCTCAAAGGATAAAAGCATCTGATAAATAAATCTGAGATTCCAACTTCACTACCTCTAGTTTATCTTTTATTTTTTCATAAAAAGTACTCTTTTCAGAGAATTCATATCATTTTCATGTCCAATAAGTTATGTTATTATTCATGAGTTTTTTTCTTACATATACATCTAAAAGCACATGTTTCACATTTTTTACAATCCTCAGTTTCAGGAAATTTATCAATAGATACCGGATTATTATTCACTATATCATTATCAACCAAATTTTCACTAAGCTTCTCTATTTGTTTATTTATCTCCATTTCATACGACTTAAAAGATTCTATTCAGATCTTATCTCATACTGATAATGCTCAGTTATTATCGAGATTTCCATAAAATCATTCTATTTTTAAGTTTTCATCTCAACCATTATCCGTATATATGCGATATCACTGAGCTAAAAGTTGTTCTGGAAGTCCTCAATCAAACGATGAAATGTCCCCAGTTTTCCAATCTACTACAATATATTTATCCTCTCATTTAACCTTTAAATAAAAATCTGGTTGCACATACAAATCAACATTTCAATCAGCTACATTCTCAGATCTAAATTTCATCGCATTAAAATCTTTTTTTGGAGGTTCTGTATATATTTCATACTTGTCATAATTTTTTAAAATTTCCTGATATATTTGAGATTTACCGAAATTAAACAAAGAATTTCTTATGTTATCTATAATAATTTCCACATATTTATCATGTTGATCTTCTGGAATTTCTTTATAATAATGTTCTACCAATCAAATCATATCTTTATATTTATCCTCACTCGCAATATATCACTTGCTATAATCTCTCTGAGCTGACAAAAAATAAGGTACCCTTATCTTAGCTTCGATCAGCTTATCCAACCATTTTTCCTCATACTTTTCAATTGTAAACGTTTTATCCTTTTTCAATTCCAAAAAATATGACGCCAAAATACTATGAATAACATCTCACGTCCATCATGGTATAGTACTTAATTTTTTTAAAAATAGTACAGTCCATTTATCTACTTTTTCTCAATTTATCTCCACTCAATCCAATTTATCCCAATAATAATTCAAAAAATACTTTCTATTACATCGATTGAATGTAGACATTCTACTTGGAGACCATGATAATCCTCACATCAGACTAATTTTTGAAAAAATAAAAACCTACTGATTTCATATACTATATATAATTATAGTATAATGTCAATACTTTTTATAAATCAACTACCCATCTAAAGATTCAAATTTAGTAATATTACTAAGCTTTTGATTCATCTTATTTGTCCTCGTTGTAACCAAAGTATTAATTTCTTCATCAACCTCTTTAATCTTTTTCTGAGCCTTTGCCAAAACCTCACCAAACTTTCAGAATTCCGTTTTCACCTCTCATAGCACATTCCAAACTTCACTAGATCTCTTTTCTATAGCCAAAGTTTTAAATCACATTTGCAAACTATTAAGCATCGCCACTAAAGTTGTAGGTCATGCTACCATAATTTTCAATCATTTTTGAACGCTTTCCAACAATTCAGGAGACCTCACCACTTCAGCATACAGTCACTCAATAGGCAAAAACATAATTCAAAAATCTGTAGTATCAGGCACACTTATATACTTATCTCTAATATCTTTAGCAGATTTTTTTATTGCCAATTCAAGCTCTCTTGTACAACTTTTTATAGCATCTTGATCTCAAGAATCATAAGCATCTACTAATTGATGGTATCTTTCCAATGGGAATTTTGCATCCACAGGAATATACACAGGTTTTCATTCCTCTTTTCATGGGAGTTTTATGGCAAATTCCACCAAATCTTTTGAATCAGGTTTAGTTTTTACGTTCTTATCATACTGTTCTGGAGACAAAAATTGTTCTAAAATCTGCTCCAACTGAATTTCTCATAGATTTCCCCTTGTTTTTACATTAGACAATACTTTTTTCAAATCTCAAACTCATGTCGCCAAATTCTGCATTTCTCATAGTCATTTATGCACCAATTCCAATCTCTCACTCACCTGTTTAAATGATTCTCAGAGTCTTTCATTCAAAGTTTTTTGTAATTTTTCATCGACCACTAATCTCATTTTTTCTAGTTGTTCATTATTATCTTTCTGAATAGTTTGTAATTTTGAATCAACTTTTTCGGTCATAGATTCTATAGTTTTAGTCACTTTCTCCATTTTATCATTAATTGAATTATTTAATGAATCCAACGTTTTTGTAATAGCCTCCCTCAAAAATTTTTCATTTTCCCTATTTTCCTTCAGTAAATCAGCAAATTTAACATTCACTATATCAATTATTGAACTCTTAAACTCTCATAATTCCTTAATTACTGGAGTCATATCATCTCTTTTCCTAAAAATTATAGGAATCAGTTGCAAAATAATAACACATGCCAAAAGAATCGTAATCAATATCAACTCACCCGTCCAAGTTATTTGCATTTGCATTTACATAATATAATAAACTAAAAAACAATATATTAATACCATTTTCTCTCAAAAATACAACCGCACTTAATATTGCAAATATGATAATATTTTTTATCATCGATAGCGTAATTTTTATTTTTCATACAAAATAACTAATGAAATTAAAAAAATTATTCTGAAATCGGACAAATGCCATCCAAACTTTTCCTGTTTCTCACATTTTGCTCATCACATTAACCATCATTTGAATCTTACAAATCGAATGAATCATTGATTTAGATTCACCTGACTTGATACTATGACTAATTTTAGCATTCATAATTAGCTGTTATTGACCATTATTTCTCATTCACAGTAAAATAAAAAATAAAAATCTGATTAATCGAACATTACAGATTTGATCCATAATTCTATGATGAATATACTACGTAATATTATATAATACTGACATAGATAATCTTACATATTCTGAATGATTACTCTATTTACGAATTATTCCTCTTACTTTACTTTGAATCCCACTAATTATTGCATTATTACACAAAAAACATGAACAAAAAATCCGATTTTCATGGACTAGTTTATTCGTTGCCATCGTTTTTTGATGAATTGCATGAAGCATTGTTCGATGATGAATCTCCGGTGCTTTAGCTTCAATTGAAGCACTTTTTGATGTCAATATCGATTCAGATTTATACGGAGATATCTGAATGATTTCCATGGTTCTATTAGCATGATCATTCGTATTTAATTATTATCTCACACTCACAGAAGAAATAAATAAAAAATCTGACTTTGAAATTAAACCATCTCGCTTAAGAAGAATTTTCTGATCATTCATTTTCTTACCTCTTGCTCTAATCTATCTAGCAATTTTTGGAGCTTACGGAATCAAAATTCTTATTACATGAATTCGACCAAAATGAATCATCGTACGACTTTGAATCTGATATTTTGCTTTATGAATAATCAGTTCATACCTAATCTTTCCAGACAAGACTAAAATTCATGAAATCATAAATAAAACATTATATGTGAGTTTCATTCTCATTTCATTTATGATGATATGAGCCATTGCAAAAAGAATCAATCAATATTGAATCACAATCAATAGATGTTTCGTATGCTATATTATCGCATTCATAATTATTTTTTCAGCTTTATCTCTTATTTTTACCAAAAAAAGACTGCTTACTTTTGTATCCACATTATGAATTTTAGCTTTTATTGCTGTTTATGGACGACCCATAAATGCAAGCAATATCTCATTCAATTCACAAGTAAACAGACTTGAAACACTCCTATCCAAAGAGAATATTTCACTTCCACTTACTCAGTGAGCTCTAAAAGATGCAAATGAAGAATCTACTAAATTAATTATGTGAACCCTTGACTGACTGATGGAGAATTACAATAAAAACAAAATCATCAATAAAATAATCAATTTCGAATACAAAGATACTTATCGATCTTCTCGCTATGATATCAGAGAATTTTTAGGTGTAAATACAGATTACGACTATTACTACCCTACTTATAAATACCGAAGTTACAGGCAATACGGAAAGGAAAATCATTCAATAGATGTTACATGATATTCAAAAATACTATACTTTGAAAAATCTTATAGTAAAATGAATGATTTCACTCTAAATATACAAGTAGACGACCAAGAATATAAAGTCGATTTGACCGATTATTTAGAAGAACTTAAGAAAAAATCTGATATTTATGCCAAATCTGAATTAACAGATGAAGAAAAGGAAATTTTAAGAAATCCAGCTTTAGTACTCACGGAACCTGATTATAAACTAATCATCAATAGTTTCGGAATAGAAGAAAATAGAGAATGAGAAAGTCAGATTTATAACGCAGAATGATATATTCTCATTAAATAGTTTTTAAAATTTAAACTCCAAAAAAAACCAGTATCAATTACGATACTGATTTTCTTCAAAATTTTTTAACTGCCACTTTGTATGAAGTCTGAGCAAAAATCCAAGGGATAAAAACAATGATAAAGTCACCGAAACTACATACATTATTCCCCAAAAGTTTTCCTCATTTACATATAAAGCTCCATATATCAAAGAAGCAGTAAAAAAAAGAAATCCAAACAATACTAGAATAGCGGTTCCTAATAAATGTTTAGAAGCCTTACCAAATAACATACTAGTTGATATACTCGCTAACAGAATAGGAACCAATAATCCAAGCGAATACCACGGAGAAATACAAACAGCTAAAGCCATTAGCACTCCAAGAATAAAGCAACTAAAAACTATTAACAAATAATAGAATAAAATCCTTTTCATATACTCCACATTTTAGTTTTGTTTTTACAAAAAATATATAAACAAATTGTCAAGCAATTCAAGAATATTTAGCTCACCTCAAATATTTAGAACTTAAATAAAATCTGCATTAATAATAATTTTTACAGTACACTAACCTGATTTTCTCATAGATATTTTCTTTGCCACCAAAAGTATATAACACATAACAAATCCTCATATCAATCATCCTATATGGGCTGTAAGTGATATTCATGGTAAAAATCAAGGAAGCAAAGCAAAAAATATAGATGATATAACCTGTCCTGTGTTCACTTTTCATTTTAATTTATCAGAGAAAAACAGCACAAAAGCTAACCAAGCTCATAAAATTCAGAATATTGCTCAAGATGCTCATGCTCACAATGAAAAATCCTGAGTAACCGATTCCACTCCAAACACCAATAAATTTCCACAAATTCAACTAACTAAATAAAATATTAAATACTTCCATTTTCACATAATATGCTCAATTGCTGGTCAAATATTATACAAAGAAACCATATTCATAAGTAAATGAGCCGATCAAAAATGCAAAAACATAGCAGTGAAAGCCCTCCAAGGTTGTGCTGCGAAAATTGGAGTAAACATAGCTCAAAAGCTAAATGCAACTTCAGTATTAGTACTTCATCACACCATTTCTTCCAAAAGAAAGATTACAATATTAATTACAATCAAAACATTAGTAACTGTAAGAATCTTTTTCATACAAAATTTTTAATAATAAAACACTCGTAAACTACAAATAACTACACATTTTTCAAGACAATTAAAAAACACTTAAAACATCTTGATTTTTTAATTTAACTCAATATTCAATAATTGTATTTTTATTTTCTAATACACCTATCATGAAAAAACTCATTGCTGAGTGCCTATGAACTATGGTTCTAGTTATCTTCTGATGTGGAGTAGCGGTGTGGACAAACGCAGACATCGTTTCGACAGCATTAGCTTTTTGACTTGTTATAGTAGCATTAGCCTACGCTATTGGTCCAATTTCATGATGTCATGTAAATCCAGCTGTTAGCTTGTGAGTATTCTTAGCATGAAAAATGAAAGCCAAAGAATGCTGACTATACATGATTGCACAATTCATTTGATGAATTCTCTGAGCTTTAATACTCTGAGTATTACTATCATCATTTGATAGCTTGTGAGCAAATGGATTAGATTGAGTTAATGGGAATGTTTGGTTAGGATTACTAGCTGAAGTTATTCTAACTTTCGTTTTCGTTTTTGCTGTACTTTGAGCTACAAACAAATCCGAAAATGCATCCGTTGCTGGATTAGTTATCTGATTATCATTAACACTAGTTCATCTATTATGACTATGACTAACATGAACTTCTGTAAATCCTGCTAGAAGCTTTGGACCTGCATTATTCCAAGATTGAGCAATTAGTTCAGTTTGGGTATTCATCGTAGCACCACTAGTTTGAGCTGCTTTAGCTGCTGGTCTATTCAATTATTTCTTCAAAAAAAGTAAGTAATAATTAATCATTACCAATTAAAAATCTCCCCTTATGTGGGAGATTTTTATTATTTAAATCAATTAGATAAATTTAGAAACTAAATAGGACAATCTAACATAATTCATCAACACGAAATAACATTAAAAAAAGAATGCCATTATCTGACATTCTTCTTTTGAATTATATTCTTTTCTAATCAATCATTCACATCATCTTCGCTGCTCTATATATCATTAATATTGCATATGACCTACGCTCTACTAAGTTTGGATTTATATCAGTTAATATTCAAGCAGCTTTCAATTTATTCAAATGCTCCACATAGTAATATCTTGAATTCTTTTCTGCCTCGTATTTATCTCACCACAATATTCTAGACAAGATTGTTCCAAATTCTGCCCTACTTACAAACTTTCTAGGCATAAAATCAGGGATTGGAGTATAATCTGCTGTATGAATTCACATTCTTAATAATTGACATGAAGTAATCATATAATTTTTCATCTCCTGATTATATCAAGCCATACTATCTGCAAATGCTGAACAATCTTTACTTCTATCAGGCTGTGATCATAATTCTAACATTTCAAATACAGTAGTTATCTTCGCCATCTCAGCTCTATTTAAGAACTCTCATAATCTAGCTCACTGAATCGTATCACTCTTTATTATTCACTCCTGACATGCCCATATATAAGCTTCATTAACTTCAGCTGAATGTTTAGATCATTCAATTGAACATTTTTTATCCGGAACTACTGGATCAGGAGTTGGAGTTGGATCAGGTTCAGGATCTGGATCTGGTTCAGGGTCTTTTCAACATTTTCCATCACAACGATCTCATGAAAAATCACCATCAGGACAATCATCTTTTTTACATCATCCTCATCATGAACTTCATACTTTCTGCCATTGAGCATACAATATAACTTCTCATTCAGTTGCTAAATTTTTAACAACTTGACCGTTTTTATAACTTGTTCAATCTCCTTCAGGTGAAGTGTTCCATCATAAGAATTTATATCAATTTCTTGAATAACTATTTTTCGTTAATGATTTCTCCTGATTATAAGTCATTTCTAATCATGCCATTGTTCATGCTGTAGCCCCATTTCAATCAAATATAATTGTATAATTATTTGGTGCCCAATGAGCATATAGTTTAACCACTCACGTAGTCGCCAAATTTTTAACTTCTGCTTCATCTAAATACCAAGTACCAGTTCAATCTGGATTTCTATTCCATCCCGTAAAATGATATCACTCCCAAACAAAGGCATTAGGAGTCAATTTCTTTGTCTCATCATAAGGAATTGTCTGATTTAACATCGTTCAAGTAGCATCATCTGCATTTTTATTAAACTCTACTTCATATGTTTTTGCATTCCACTGAGCATACAATGTAACTACTCATGTAATTGCAAGATTTTTCACCAATGCACCGTTAGCATATCAAGTTCAATTTCCGTCTTTTTTCGTATTCCATTCCACAAAATTAAATCATACTTTCCCATACTGATTGGCATGTAAATTCTCTGCAACATCATATGTTAATTGTTGATTTCACATAGTTCAATTTGTTGATCCATTTCAACTAAATACAATAGTATATTTATTTGGTTGTCGCTGTGCATACAACACAATTTGTCATCATGTCGCAAGATTTTTAACTTTGTCACCATTTGCAAATCAAGTTCATGATCAATCAGGTTTTGTATTCCATCATGTAAAAATGTATCATATTCTATCAAATTCATTAGGATTTAATGTTCATGTCTCATCGTAAGTTATAATTTGATTCGGCATAGTTCAATTTGTTGATCCATTTCAACTGAACACAACTGTATACGTATTAGGCTCCCATTTCGCACATAAAGTAATATCTCAAGTAACTACACCTGGAATGGTAAAGAAATCATCTCCATCACAAGTTAATGTCCATCCCGTCAAAATATATCAAGTTTTTATTGGACTAGGAATCTGACCACCCGTTAAATTTTCTCACGATTCTACAACAACAGGAGAAATAACTGGAGGTGTTCATCCATTTGGATCAAATGTTACTGTAACAGGTACACTTACTAATTCACATGTATTAGTCCCTGTATTTCAATTATAATTAGCATCACTACACGACCACTCACACGCTCATGGAGCCGGATTGTTGGCAACATATGTCCACTCCTTACTTAAAGGTGTCAATTCTGTTCAATCTCATGTCCACTGTTGAGTAAATTCATCACTTCAAGTTACAACAAAACTTCAACTTGGAGAAATTCATCAACACTTAGGAAGATCCCAATATATTTGAGCTGTATCATTTGGAGAAATGTTCAAACTTTGAATATCTCCAGAAGAATCTCTATATCTCAATACTAATCAACTATTACTATTTTGAAATCACGACAAATCTGGTTTTATCTTTATTCTAAATGCATAGATAGTTCACTCCTCTGTAATAGAGTCTCATGACACATCCAAAGCTTCACCTCATACTCTAGACACTTCGCTTCATATCTCATCATCCACATCAACAAGCATTCAAGCGTCTACTATTGGCTCTATTCCTCAAATAGCCTGAAATACCTCCTGTATATTAGAAATACTTGCATCATAATAATTTCAAGTAGAAGCCACACGTTCTAAAACTTCTCTTCCTGGATCCAAAACCTCATATCATATAGTATATATTATAACACCATTTTCTTTTAATTCATCTGCTTTCTCTATAGCTTTTTCCTTCGCCATATCATATGGGGAAACATCATGCACAAGATCATTTCAACTATAATATTCAGTTGGAACTCAATCACTCATTATCACAAGATTTTTCACCTCACATCCATTTGCACTCAACAAATTATTTCCAGCCCTAATCAATCAATGATGAAGATTAGTATATCACATAGAAAGTTCTCCACTAAAATCATCAGCATCAAAGGCACTATGAATGAGTGATTGTTTAGCACTACTTTCAGCTTTTGTATTAAAAAATCGTAATCAAATTCTAGAATTTGGATTTGAATCATAAACTGTTTCAGAGAATAAAATAGCTCCAGAAACAGCATTAGTCCATTTTATCAAAGTACCTGTGTTATAATGAGAAACCCCACCACTCAAACAAGTTCAATCTGGTTGTATCCATTCTTCTAAACAATCATGCATACTAGCTGAAGTATCAAATAATACCATTGTACAAGTATTCAAAGCATTTTTAGTAATTTTCTTTCACCTCACTCAAATATTTACATCATATACTCATGTAATATCTGTTGGCCACACTAGTTTTCTAACCTCTACATCTCATGAATTTGCAAAACTTCAAGCACTTTGCCTTGCATCCCTAACACATCCACGAACGGCGTTGCCTTCCGCACAATTACAAGCTACTACATTTCCATCAGAATAACATACTGGTTCTAGACTAGCATCATCCCACAAAGAATTAAAGTCTTCTACTGAGATACTCTGTGCTAGTACGATACTTCATCATATAAGTAGCAGAAATCCAGCAACAAATAGCTTTAGATTTAATTTCATGATACGAAATTAATATAAAATAAAAAAACATAAAATAATAATAACATTATACGCACAAAAATCAATCAAATTTTATAATAAATCTCAACCAAAACTAATATTTTGTTACATTATTTAAAAAAAGAATGCCATCTTACTGACATTCTCTTAAAGAAAATATTATTTACTAAATTTTTCACATCATCTTCGCAGCTCTATATATCATTAATATTGCATATGACCTACGCTCTACTAAGTTTGGATTTATATCAGTTAATATTCAAGCAGCTTTCAATTTATTCAAATGCTCCACATAGTAATATCTTGAATTCTTTTCTGCCTCGTATTTATCTCACCACAATATTCTAGACAAGATTGTTCCAAATTCTGCCCTACTTACAAACTTTCTAGGCATAAAATCAGGGATTGGAGTATAATCTGCTGTATGAATTCACATTCTTAATAATTGACATGAAGTAACCATATAATTTTTCATCTCCTGATTATATCAAGCCATACTATCCGCGAATGCTGAACAATCTTTACTTCTATCTGGTTGTGATCATAATTCTAACATTTCAAATACAGTCGTTATCTTCGCCATTTCCGCTCTATTTAGGAACTCTCATAATCTAGCTCATTGAATTGTATCACTCTTTATTATTCACTCCTGACATGCCCATATATAAGCCTCATTTACCTCTGCTGAGTGTGTAGATCCTTCGATTGAGCACTTTTTATCCGGAACAACTGGTGTTGGCTCCGGTATAGGAGTTGGTTCAGGATTAGGTTCAGGCTCAGGTTTTGGTTCAGGATCCTTTCAACATTTTCAATCACAACGATCTCATGAAAAATCACCATCAGGACAATCATCTTTTTTACAACCTCATCCTCATCACGAACTTCATACTTTTTCCCATTGAGCATACAATATAACCTCTCATTCTGTTGCTAAATTTTTAACGACTTGCTCATTTGTATAGGCAGTTCAATTTCCATCAGGAGAAGTATTCCATCATAAGAACTTACTTCAGTTTTTTGAATAACTATTTTTAGTCAATTTTATATCAGTATCATATACGGCACCTAACGGAGACATTGTTCACGCCGTAGCCCCATTTCAATCAAATATTATTGTATAAGGATTAGGTTCTCGCTGAGCATACAAATCAAATTGTCATGTAGTCAACAGATTTTTAACGACTTGCTCATTTGTATAAGCAGTTCAATTTCCAACAGGAGAAGTATTCCATCATGTAAAATGATATCATTCTTTAACGAATTCATTATCATTCAAAGTTCAAGTTACATCATAAGTAAATTCCTGATTTCACATTACACCATCCGTTGAACCATTTCAATTAAATCTGACCTCATATACATTAGGTTTCCATGCAGCTTTTAGTGTAATATTTCATGTTACAGTTCATGGAAGAATAAATTCTTCATTATGCAATGTCCATCATGTAAATTGATATCATGTTCTGATAGGCTGAACTGTAGGTTCTTCTGCATTCATTCAAGAAACAACAAGCTGAGAAGGGATATTACCCGTTCAACCATTTACATCAAAATCCACCTTTACCCATAATTCACATGTATTTGTAATTGTATTTCATCAATAATTATTATCAATACAATCCCACTCACATTCCCCAGGAATTGAATTTGGTACATATGTCCAATCTTTAGACTCAGGAACTAACGCATTTCAACTCCATGTTTGCTCAAATTCATCACTTCAAATAATTACAGAATTTCATCAAGGATAATTTCATCCACATTTAGGGAACTCCCAATAAATTTGTGCAGTCTGATCTATATTCAGAGATTGCGAAACATTGTCTACATCATCATACGTCAATGTTAATCAACTATTACTATCTTGGAATCATGTCATTCAAGGTTTTATTCTAATTTGAAAAGAATATACAGTTCCTGGATCAACTAACTGATTTTCAGTAGGCACATTAATATCACTTCAACTTAAATCAAAAGCTGATCAAATTCCATCATCGATAGTATAAGGAGTTCAAGCATTCAATTCAACAAAATTTCATATATTCAGAAATACATCAATTATATTTTCTGTCGTTGCTCCAGTATAATGATCATTATCTTGTGCAATTGCTTTCAATGTTTTAATAGCCGTAGATGAAGCTTTCACATCATATCAAATAGAATATATAATAATTCATTTATTCTTCAATTTTGTAGCTATCTCTTTTGCTTTTCATGGTCAAACCGAAGCTGAAGTTGGAAGATTTGCATCTCAATCACTCATCAAAACAATATATTTAGAATCACAATCTTCTGCTCAATCCAGCATATTTTCAGCCTTTAACAATCAATCATATATATTTGTATTTCAAGAAGGTGTAAATCCTGTAAATAAAGATTCATCAAATACCGCATTCTGCAATCACCTTCAAACACTTGCTGATGCAGCAAAGAATACCAATCAAATTTTATTATCTGTTCAATCAATCAACGAATTTGAAAATCCTATAGCTCAAGACACAGCATCAGATCGCTTAGTTGGGCTACCTCCATTATATCAGTTTTTCATACTTCCAGATTTATCAAATACAACTACAGAGCATACATCCAAACTATTCACTGGCTGAGGTATACGCTTTCATCCAACCCAAATATGGACATTAAAAAGTCAAAGAACATCACTAGGCCATACTAGTTTTCTAACTCCTACATCTCAGGGATTTTCAAATACTCATACTGATTGTTTTGCATTTCTCACGCAACCACGAACCGCATTACCTTCAGTACAACTACAACTTACAACACTAGTTCCAGAATAACAAACATCAGTAAGTCCATTATTCCAAATAGAATTAAATTGATCCACAGAAAGATTTTGTGCTGAAGCAAAATTTCACCAAGCACACAACAATAATCATGCAACAAATAGCCTAAAATAAAATTTCATTACACACGATTATAATAAATAAAAACACAGAATATGAGAAAAAACAAATTAATAATACTATTCTAAACACAAAAATCAATCAAAATTATAGCTTTAAATTGACTTATTAAACTATTAATATTAAATATTTCAACAACATTTAACAAATTAAAAAAAAGAGGAAAAAAATCCAATCCTCTCTCTTTTTAAAGACTAGAATTTTAAATATAGCTTCTTAATCTTCTCATACAAGAAAACAAACCACCATACGAAAATCCCTATAAGAACAGCAAGAAACGAGCATTCCAGCGAAAGAATACACATTTTTATACCAATACCGCAATATAACCAATCTTGATACCGCCACAAAAAGAAAGCAAATGGAGGTAAATAAAGATAGAATAGTTCCCAAAGTCTATTTCTAACATTAGAAAGCATCTTCAGAATACAAACCATGTCAAACACAGTAAATACACTAACCAAGAAGACCTTCACAAAATAAGGCAAACCCAAGGAAGCACTAACTCCAACTCCAATACTGGCAATTACGATACTCAAAAAACCTTTTCCTAAATGAATCATATTCAAAATTTTTATTTTTGTTTAACTCTAATAACTAAGTATATGAAAATGCTTTTAAAAATCCACAGTTTTTCAAAAAAAAAGGAGTCTGAAACAGATTCCTTTTTTAATAGAATTTCATGATTCTTGAGAAATAGAAGTAACAATAGCTCTTAGCTCCTCCAAAACTCTGATTAGTTCCGGATTAGAAATGTGATTTTCTAGAGGCTGATTCTTCTTGTACGATAATTCAATCACAACAGATTTGATACGTTCACGCAACTTTCCATTCGAAATTACCAGACCCAATCCAGAATCAATTTCTTCACTTTCCTGCTTTTTCTTTTGAGCATTTTCTATAGCTACTTGAACTTTTATACATTCATTCAAGTTATAGATTTTTTGTTCAAGCTCTTCAATTTTGAGCTTCCATTTCCAGCAATTTTCACGAAGCCTATTGTTCCTATCAATATGACTTGCTGAGAAAGATTTCCAATCTTTTCCCGATTCATCATTATCGATAACTTCCGTAAGAGTTTTCAAGTCTTCTTTTAAACTTTCAAGTTTATTTTTCAAAACTACCTTTTTAGCGTTAAGCAAGTTCAAATCCAATTGTTCCATAGCAATTATATTTATGTTTTCGTTTATTATAATTACATTTTAATGTTTTACGACAAAAATTTCAATAGAAAATTGACAAAGAAAATAGTCTAAATTTCACTAAATAAAATCATATTTATTCTTGTCTTTATCATAAAAATGCCACCATTCACCTCAAATAGTTCAAAAACCTGCATCACTCATAGCCTTCTGTAAAATCTGTCAATTCTTTTTTTCTTCTCAAGAGACAGCAGAAAAATCAGACTTACATTTATCTTTATGATTAAAATCATCAAATTCTGATGGCATAGGAATTTCTGATCCATCTGATTTAACCAAAGTAACATCTACTGCACATCATCTCGTATGATCAGATCTTCACTGAGCAACCAAATTTGGATCCTTAACAATCTTTTTAAACTTCTCTTGAGCCGATTGAGGTCTATACGCATCCCATATTTTCAAAGAGTATCATTGTTTTTTCAAAGCCTCTTGAGCATCACTCAATTTTTTAATAGTTCCATACCTAAGCTTTGCCTCAGTACTATCATAAACTATTTCTCATGTAAAATTATTCTTTGTTGCATAACGCATATCAATTTTTATATCACTAATATATTTTTCAACAGAAACAAGTGCAGTATCTTCTGGCAATTTTTCTTTCGATTCTTGTGGTTTATTACCCTGTCCATCACTAGTTTTACCATCCGTTTTATTATCTTTATTTCCCCACCATTTTAATTGCTTACCCAAAAAATAAATTCCTCCTCACGCAGCAGATCAAAATCACAGCCATTTTAAAGTCTTTCAAAGTCAAGAATTCCAAAATGACGGTTCTTCTTCAGGCTCTCAAGGATTTTTTCCTTTTTCTTCTAATTGGTCTGCCCTTGTTTCACTACCATCTTCCTCTTCATCGCTTCATAATCAAAATAAGCTTTTTATTCATTTATAACCTAAAGCTAGACCTCACACTCACGTAGCCGCAAATCATAATGTACGAAGAATATTAGTTCAAGGATTTTTATCCCATTCTTCCTTCTTTCATATATCACCCCATTGTTCTTTTATCCAATTCCATGTTTTTTTGAAAAAATTTTCCCCACTACTTGAATCAGTTGAAGCTGAAGAAGTACTTGAAGTTCACACAGACGAAGATCACAATGATTCTATTATACTATTATATAATTGACCAATTTCTTGAGTAGGCGTTTTTAAAGCATTCTCAATTTCTGCAGCTTTTTGCTTTTGTTGTTCAGTTGATGATTTACTTTCTTTCACTTGTTGAATTGCCTCTTTAAGTTGTTTTTCTTTAGCCTGCGCTTTTTCATTCAAATCATCAGCCTTTTTCTTAGTTTCAGAATCTGATTTATCTTTCAACTCTTTTTTCAATTCTTCCAATTGTTTTTTAATCCCTAAATACTCATCTCTCAAGCTTTCAACCTGTTCTATTGTCATATTTATGTATTTAAAGAATAAATAGATATAAAATCTGTTCCATCGACTTTCATTTCAAAACCACTATTTTCTATACAATATTTGCTATATAAAAATTTCACAACATACATATTATAAACAGAAAAATAAAAAAAGCAAAAAAAATGCAACAAAATTTTCAACAAAAGAATAGCTTTAAAGATTACGAAAACCTCACAAACAATACACAATATCAAAAAAAAGGTGGTATCACTACCACCCTCATTATATAATTCCTAATTTCACTATGCTTCAACAATTGTTTCAGAATCTTTATCAGATTTTCATTGATATTTATAGTCTCAGAATCATAGTACTAACACAGCAATTCCGCTGAAGATTGCATATAAGATTGAGGCACTATTTCCTCGTCCAAATTTCTTTGCAAGAAGGAATCAAACAAGAATAATTATTACGGATACAATATCACCAGAAAAATTACTTATACTTTCTTCAAATGAAGGAAAAATCGCACCAATAATTGCTGCAATTAATATAACCAATAACATATACCAAAATCGATTTTTAATACCTGAAATCTTAAACACAATATACAAGTTATATATAGGAATAAGAGATTTCCATTTTCATTCTCATGCTCTTCAGAAAATCCTCCATAATGCAATATGACAAAGGATTAACCAAACTACACCAACAATAATACCTACGATTCCAAAAGCCAATAACAGTCAAATAATCCCTCAAAAAATTCATGCTGCTTCTACCTCAGTCAACCCTGCATCATCAAGTGCAGTCTTAACCTCATCATTTTCAAATATTGAATTAAAATCAAATTCATCTAAATTCATAGTGTCATCTAAAGCTTCTACAGTATCATCCACAGTTTCCGCTGTATCATCTACTACTTCTACCGTGTCATCAATAAATTCATCAACGACATCGACAGCATCATCCACAACATTTTCTGCTTCTAAAATAACATCTTCTACCGCTAATTCCTCCTCTTGAGCATAAATTGGTGTTGCAACAAAAGCCAACAGCCCAGCCAACCCAAGTAAACTAAATAAAGATAACTTTTTCATAGATAAAAAACTATAAAATAAAAACAATAAACAATCCTATTATGTAATGGAATTGATTTTAAAATCAATAGAAAACTGAAAAAAAATAAAAAATATTTCATAAAAAAGCTGAAAGGAAATCTCCAATCAGCTTCTTTTTCCACTTTCTCCCTAAAAATGAGAGAATAAATAGAATAAGAAGAGTAAATTATGCACACACAATTTAATGAATGGATGTTCTAATTGCGACCTGAGAGAATTTTCAGGCAATCCTAAAGATTCTCCCAATGAACTATTTATTTCACTTATCAATTTCTCAAGTACTTTTGAAAAGCTTACCTGATCCCTTTATTTTTTCCATAGCTATCGATGTCGAAAAAATGGAAATTCAGTAAATAAATAATTGAATGAATTGTAAGGAAGTTTCAAGTCAAAAAGTCTTTACCTAGATTTCTTCAAGAAATACAATTTAGTGAAAGGGATGATAGCGTTTTGTTTTTATTTTATGTACTTCTTTTTATTATTTCATAAAAAATAACACGAAATAAGATAAAAAGTCTCAACCGATTAAATTCCTTGATTGCGTTGATTTTAACAACGAAAACCACAAATCATTCTGCATAATTTAAAGAACTCTTCTACTAATCAAATATCAAATGTAAAAAAACGAAAGATATTCAATCAGTAATCTAAGTATAATCCAATAGACCATTTTTGTCAAATTTTTTGCAAGATTTTTTATCACAGCTTTATACCTGCATTTTCACCACATTTTAGCGACCCTAAACAATTTTATCTCTTGTTTTTTACAAATATATTAATATTGTGTACTTAGTTAAATTTTATGATAAATTTTCAATCTTTATGGGTAGATACAAAATGTTAATAAGACGAATATTTTGGATACTTATGATTATATTAGTTTGTTGCATAGCATTTTATAGATGCTACTTTTTACGCCAACCATATCGTAAAGTACCAAACGACGAAAACCTTTTTGTAAGTCCAGCTAACTGACAGATTATTGCAATCATCAAAAATCCAACAGATTATACTGTAATATACAAAGATAATAATGCTGTATTAGATCACTTTATTGACTGAATTGGTAGCTGAGCAACTATGGTTTCAATTATGATGACTCCCATGGATGTACATTACCAGCGCTCTCCAAGTAATGCAACACTTATAGAAGAAAAATACGTTCGCTGAAAAAAACGTAATGCCATGAAAACTGACCCAACAATGAAATCAACTCTCCAAAATGAATATAATGCAATGCTATTTGAATCCAATAATTGAGTTCGTTATAGAATAGTACAAATTGCGTGAACTATGGCTAGAAGAATTGTTTCTTTCGTAGATATTGATGATGAAGTACAGCAGTGAGAAGTTATATGATTGATTAGATTTGGTTCACAAGTTACAATTATATTCGATAGCAACGTTGAAGTAGTTGCAAAGATTTGAGATAAAGTGGTAGATGGCGAAACTGTATTAGCCAAAATGAAAATAGTTGAAGATTCTGATGAAATGGAAGTTTTTGAAGAAGAAGGATAACAAAAAGCATAAAAAAACATTTCATATAAAAAAATCCGATTAAAAAAGTCGGATTTTTTTTGCATTTTTTTAGATTTTGGAATATAATTAGTACATATTTTAACCATAAAAAATTATATGCCCACTCCCGCTGAATCAGTACAATCAACACGCGAATACTCCCCAGAAAATTTTTCTAATTTTAATGAAATTTCTAAAATTATATGAAGAAATAGTAATACTTTTATCCAAGAACTACCAGAAGAAGAAAGAGATGTTGCAAAAAGCTTATTACTAATCCCCAAAACAGGTAACCCTAAAACAGATACTAGAACAGTCAGAGAGAGATATCAAACGCTTCAAACATACCGTAAACAATGAAAAAGCATTCCTGAAATAGAACAATTAATAAGAGAATGAACTGAATATATCGACAATAATATAAGTTCCCTAAATATCCAAGACCAACAAAAACAATATGTGTGAAATGGACTAAAAAAGTTATGAGTTAGAAACGCTAATACAATAATAGATTTTATGAAAAATGAAAATGACAGAAACTATGGATTTATATTATTAGATGTCTTAACATTTATAAAAGAAGATACATGAGATATTTTCAAATGAAATATAAGACTAAGTGATGACTGAATCGATGCTATAAAAGCCATATATCCAGACATCGACACTAATCACATAACCCTTAGCCGATTAGACGAAAACTTACTTAAAGACAATGAAGAAATTGACAACATAACTAGACAAGCGATTGAAAGTACATTAAACGAAAGATTTTTGTCTACTTTGGATGAAGAAATACGGTATAACACGGACATTGAAACTTCAAACAACACTGTAGATAAAATAATAGAAAACCCTAATTCTTTAAGATTTTTCATTGATTATTATAACTACAAAAATCCTCAAAAAGCTCTGTGAATAGATCCAAACAAACCTATTCAACCAGAAGATAGAAAAAAGTTAGAAAAAGCTATTAAAGAAGAATTATATGAAAACTGATTCATTGTAGATTTAACAGATTCTGAAAAAGAGCAACTCGACATAGAAATCAATAATAAAATAATAACTGCAAAGGAAAACATGAGATGATTTAGAAGATGAAGATGAGGAAATCTATGAAGATTCTTAGGAAAATTTAAAGACAACCCCGAATCATCTAACTACGATGAAAAATCATGAAAACAAATTGCCTATGAACTAGGAATTTGAGAAGAACTAACAAAGACATTTACAAATACTAATAAAATTGATACTAACGATTCACAAAAATTCGAAAGGATATTCAATCATGCCCGAAGAAAATTTTGTAGAAATAATAGAGGTCTTTGATTATGACGTTTCACTCCAGAATTTATCAAAGAATTATACCAAGAAACAAATAATTTCACAAATTTTGAAGGAAACTGAAAAAATCTAAAAGATTTCGAATTATCTTTTTGAAATAATAAATCAAAATTCAACGTAGCCCGTTCTAGTCTAAGATTATTCAATAATTATCTAAACAATGCACAAGACAAGGCAACAGAATTTCAAAGTGAAATAAATAAATCAATAAATACTAGAACAAATAATAGTGCTATCGGTACTGTAATAGACTGAATTAGGTATATTTTTGCAGATTTATGAGAAGAGAACAACATTGATAACAAAATTCAAAATCTCGAACTTGATAAACAGAAGCCCGTTGAACTTGAAAACAACAATGAATGATTAGTCATCAATTGATTTTTCAAAGGGAATCCTGTAAGAATAAAATATGACTTGATGACATGAGAAGTATATATGAATGCATGCATTAATAGAAAATTTCCATGAAATGACATTATATTCTGAAGAGATGAACCAGATTATTATATATGAAAAATACCAAATTTTACAGCCATACTAAAAGGATATACAGCCACACCCGTTGAGACACAAAATGAATGAACCCCTAGCATAGAAGAAATGAAAAATAGAAGGAAATATAGAAGAGAAAAAATTCAAGAATCTTTTGAAAGAGGAATAGATGAAATAAAAGACATAATTTGAGACCAGATAGAAACAAACCAAATAAAAAACGAAGTTTCTACCAACTTTCTAAAAGCACTTAGAATAATTGAAGACAAACCAAATTCCACTAGAACAAATTGAGAAGTAAATTTTGAAGAATGATCCGATGCCTATAACGTCATGCAAATAATAAACAATTCAAAAAAAGAAGACATCATAATGTTAGAAAAAACAATGAACGCCCTTTCAATTTATTCATGAATTATTTGGGGAAAAAATGAAATGAATAAAAACTATACAGAATACAAAACTATAAATAATAATAATGAAATTCTTAATGAGGAAGGAAATGAACAACTAATAGATTTAAAAAATTTTTGGTGAAACATTCAAAAATTTACATATTATGAATGAAGTCCTTGATCTAGACAAGAAAATCCAATTACTGAAAGATGATCAATTCAACCAGATTCTGAACAAAACGCTTGATTTATACCTAAAAATTATAAAAACTGACTTGCTACCGTGATTTATGAAAACTTTACAAATGGAGAAAGTAGTCCAGATTGGAAACTGGATAAAAGAAAAATGACAATATACGTAGAAAACATAGCAGAACAATATGATAAATTACATGCAGAATCTCTACTCAAACCTTAATCCTTTAAATACTAATATAATATAAAATGAAAGAAACAAAATTCCAAGACCCAAAAGAAATCTTCAGTGCAAAAATCGTTTCATTTGATATCAACTGAAGCTGAGACATTGTAATGTTAAACTCAGAACAAGCTGCCGATTATTGAATTAAAGATAATGACAAAATTTCTCTAATTAGAAAAAATGAAGAATTTGTAGTTGATGTAACACTAACTGACAATTACGTCCAAGCAAATGAAATATGAGTCACTAAAGATTTTTTGGATGAATACCCTATAATGGAATGAGATACTGTTTTAGTAAGTTTTGTAAAGAGCAACCCACTTTCTATGCAGGCTATTAGAAAAAAATTGTTATGAAAAAAAATAACAATAGAAGAAATAGATGCCATCATCGAAGACGTAAAAAATAATAAAATTCATGATTTAGTTTTAGCCTATTATGTGTCCACCAGTTTTTTCTACAAATCTGACATACATGAACTAGCATACACAACTAAAGCAACAGCATATACATGAGACATGTACCGTTTTCCATGAACTGTTGCCGGTAAATATTGCATTTGATGAGTGCCCGGGAATGAAACAACCATAATTGTAATTCCAATTTTAGCATCTCTTTGAATTACACTACCAAAAACTTTTTCAAAAGCCATCACCTCCCCCGCTGCGACTTGAGAATGTGTAAACGTCCTAATGGATATTGAATTTGATAAACAAGAAGTAATTAGAATTACAGATAAAGTTTGAGCTTGTTTGGTATGGAATGAAAAACTAAATTTAGCTCCAGTCAACGATAGAATCATAAAAGTTTCCGCTCCACTTTGAATGGAACCTTATGCCAGAATGATTTCCTCAATTATGGCAAAAAATTATGCAATGTGAATTAATCACTGCTTAATCGATATCCCAATGTGACCAACTGCCAAAGTTGCCACATTAAAAGATGCCAAAAGAGTTGCAAAACATTTCAAAGAAATCTGAGAATATTTATGAATCAAAATGGATGTTGAAATCACCGATGGTAGCCAACCAATAGGTAGATGAATTTGAGCATGTTTACAAACGAGAGAAGCCTTAAGAATACTACAACAATACAAATATAAATCTGAAGATTTAGAGAAAAAAGCCATCTTTCTCGCTTCTAAACTTTTATTACTATGCTGAAAAGCGAACAACATGAAAGATGCCAAAAATTTAGCAATAACTCAATTAAATAATTGAAAAGCTTGGGAAAAAATGCAAGAAATAATTAAAGCACAGAATTGAAATCCAAATATAAAATCAGAAGACATCCAACTTGGTAAGTTTTCCCATGATATAATTGCTGAAAAAGATTGTATAATTAGCAACGTTGATATGAAACATTTAAACACTATGGTTAGATGATTATGAGCCCCTAAAGAATATCAAGCTGGAATTTATTTATACAAAAAACTATGAGATAAAGTAAAGAAATGAGAAATTATTTATACGATGTACTCCCCTTCTGCAAATAAGCTAAACCTCGTAAAAGAAATGCAAGAACAAAAAGACTTCTACACATACTCTACAAAAACCACTGACAAAATCAAAAATATCATAAGAAAGCTGACTTAAATTCGAAATCAGCTTTTTATTTCTCTAAAATATCGCTACAATATAACTAACAAAAGAATCTCGAAAATTAAGAAACGAATCTCGGTAATAAACATAAAAATCTTTAACCCCAATTATTATTCCAAGCAACAAAAGCAAATATAGGAACACTATATCTACATAATACTCTCATACAAAGAATTTTTTTGGCTTTATCTTTGTAATTTTTTGTAATATCATTCAAATTGCTCTTCATCAATCAAGAACAGGAATTGGTAATACATTAAATATAGCTAATGCCAAAGATAACATTCCTGCAAATCATAAGTATGATAGCCATCATCACATTTCGTATATAAGTCTACCTATTTCTACTGCTCAAACTGGTCAAGCTAAGGAATTAATTGCTTCTTTCATATCTCATTTTTTAAATGAAAAAAGTGCCTTACCTATTGTTCATAATGCATCCATTGTCAAATCCCATTCTGCTCAAATTTCGTGAAACGTTGCCAATATTGCTCATCAGAATGAAAATTTAATATCATTTAATTGTAAATTTCAATTTTCTGATATAATTATATCAAACTTACAGGTTCAATCGCATTTGAATTCCTCTGTATCAAATTCTTGTTCTCATCTTTTTATTGTAAAACTATGAGTTGTGTCTGCTCACGATGCCATCAATGATAAAAAACTATCATATTCCAAATCTTCTCAATCAAATTTTAGTAATACATCGTTCGGTCTTAAATCTATCTTTTCTCATAGTCATCATTTATTTACTTCTTGAATTAATATTCAGTCCAACACCTCTCACGTTAAAAATCATTGTTCTCTCAAAAAAGTTGGGCTAGCCATCAGGTAACTCGTTGATCATTTATCTTCTGCAACCTGAGATACAGAAATTGGTTGTACTCAATGTCGAAAGAGAAATGTAAATATAATAAATGCTGTTAAAAAATTCATTGTAACTCAGGCGAAGATTACAATCAATCTTTTCCATAATTTTGCAGTATACAAAGTATTTGGATTCTTATAAGTTTTGTCATCCATTGGATCATCTCATTCAAAAGAACAGAATCATCATAAAGGAATCCAATTCAACGTATATTGAGTTCATTTTTTATCTTTCCATAAATTACAAATTTTTGGAGGCAATCATATTCAAAACTCAGTCACTTTCATTCAACATTTTCTTCATGCTATAAAATGACCAAATTCATGTAAAATTACCAAAACCATAAATACAATAATTCCGATTATAATAAACCACCACATTATTATTTAATATTTAATAAATAAATTATCTTTCAAATCACTCTTTTATCACTGCCTTTATATCAGCTAATTGATATCATCTTCTCATAAGTTTTTGAATACTATCAAACCCATCTACTCACTTTCTTTTGTATACATCCAATTCCTTCCTAATAGCTTTACGCATTCATTTAGTCAACTCTTCTTGTTGTTCAGAGATTTTCTTGGATAATAATCATTTATCTACTCCACGCTGAATGAGTTTTTGCTTAATTATAAATAATGGACGTCATTTTTTCTCTACCTCTGAATAAAGGAAACTATCAGCAAATTTTTCATCATTAATAAAATCATTCTTTTTCAAAACTTCTAAACAATGTTGAACATCTTCAGAATTATATCATTTTTTGTAAAGAATAATACGTATTTCTTGCTCAGTTTTAGGATAACGAGAAAGATATCATATTGCATAGTCGACAGCTGATTGAACCATTTATCAAATTGCGTATCCAAAAATAAACTATGAAAAGATATACAAAAAGTTAAATTAAAAGCAAGAATAAAACAAAATTTTCTCTTTAGAAATTTGACAAAATTAATGAAAATAAGTATAATTAAGTGTTTATTTAATATAAAACAATTATGGATAAACAAAAAATTCTCAAAATTTTGAATGATTTAAAACCTCACTGGGAATTAGCAGAATGAATGATTGCACTAATTGATGCCTGATTTATGGATAAAGAAACTTATCAAAACATGCTTTTTATGTTTGCAACAGCAATAAAACAAATGCCAGAATGAGAAGAAAAAGAAAAACTAAAAGCAGAATTTGAAGAAATAAAAAAAGATGAGAAAAATGAAAAATCAAATTAGAATTAAAATCTTTCAATGAATTTCGAATAAAATTATCTCGACTAAAATTTGCATTTTAAAACATTTTCGAATATAATTAGACTGTGTTAGGTCTAATTTTTATTATAGGAGAATCTATTATTTATGCCTAATCAACTAATAAACACAATCCTTGAAGTTAATGACGTGCAAGCATTGCAAGTAGATTTTTCTCAACTAAAAAAAATTCCGCGCGAAAATGCACAAAACATCCAAGTAATTCTCTACTATAAAGATGAAGATAATTTTGTATACTTACTTACTACAAATAACCACCCAGAAGAATTAAAAAAAATAGAAAAACAATTGGAAAACCAATGACTAAAGACAAAAGTTTATTATACCTCTGTTGAATGATTTTTAGAATGAATGAAATGGTATGAAAAACTTGAAGCAGAAGAAAAACAAGAACAGGAAGAACATGAGAAAAGAGAAAAAGCTGAATGAAATTCTGCAATTACTTTAATGAAACAATTTTTCCCAAAAAAAGATTCACTAGATCCTGGAGAATTTATTCTAGAAATGATTAGACTTTGATTTCAATCAGGAGCCTCAGATATACACTTTCAACCAGAATGAAAAAATATAACTCTTCGCCTACGTTTAGATTGAATTTTACAAGACGTTGTTAATTTTGACGCTAAAGATTTTTGGAAATACTTACAAAAATTAAAATTCATATCTTGAGTTAAAATGAATGTAGATTATATTCCTCAAGATTGAAGATTTTCATTTGAAGCAACTAATCACAAATGAGAAAAGAAAAAAGTAGACGCCAGAGTTAATTTCATGCCATGAATGATATCTGAATCTACCGTAATCAGATTTTTAGATTCTGAAAAATGAATCACAACTTTTGAAGAAATCTGATTCTCAGATAAAAACTATAAAATTCTAAAAAAATACATATCAAAAACAACATGAATCATCATTGTAACTTGACCGACTTGATCATGAAAAACCACTACATTATACTCAATTCTTAATGAATTAAACAATTGAAAAAATAAAATAATAACACTCGAAGACCCTATTGAATACGAAATACCATGAATTCAACAATCACAAATAAACTATTCTAAAAATTATGATTATGAAACCGGTTTGAAAGCAATTTTACGTCATGATCCAGATATTATTTTGGTATGAGAAACTAGATCCAAAGAAACTGCTGATATTGCAATAAATGCTGCATTAACATGACATTTAGTATTTACTACATTACATACCAATTCTTCCGTTGCATCTATTCCTCGTCTACTTTCCATGTGAGTAGAACCATACCTACTAGCACCCGCAATTCAACTTATTTTGGGGCAACGTTTAGTACGTAAGATTTGCCCTAATTGTGCGACAAAAAGACCAGCAAATTATGCAGAACAATCTGAAATAGAAGAAACTTTAAAAAGAATGGACAATTTAAATATTCCAAATTTACCAGTATTTGATTGAACATTGCTCGAATCTCATGGCTGTTCTCAATGTAATGAAACATGATATAAATGAAGACTTGCAATTTTAGAAGCTCTAGAAATTACAGATGACATGAGAAATCTTATAATAGACAAAAACAATGAAGCATCAATTTTGATAAAGGCTCGTGAAAATTGATTTACAACATTAGTAGAAGACTGAATTATCAAGGTTTTAAAATGAGAAACGACATTGGACGAAATCCATAGAGTTTTATAAAATCCTTGCTTTTCTCCAAAAAATATATATTTTATGAGTTATATTTATATCTTCTTCACAAAAATAATGTCCTCTTTTCTTACAATTTTGTGAACATGTGCTTATATTTTTCAATTTCTATGAATTATATTCATATTTTGATGATGGGAAACTATGCCGAAACGACTAAGAATCATTGTATGAGTTTTCCAATGTCTATTTCTCATGACTTGTGTATGACTAACTCTAAATTCATAGAATAATTATTATAACAACATATTTTTTACTTAAAATGCAAAAACATAAATTTACCATATATTTTGACGAAGCATGAAGATGACCATTAGCGGGTCCTCTTTTTGTATGACTCATTTACCCTACTGAAAAACTATCAAAGAAAGAGCTACTCCCCTTTTGTGATAGTAAACAAATCTCCGAAAACAAAAGAGAAGAACTTTTTGAATACATAGAAAAACTAAGATACAAATGAAAAATTATTCTTTCTCCCTCATGGATGACAGCTGCTGAAATCGACAAATATGGGATGAGTAACGCCCTACACTGTGCAATTCTTAGATGAATGATTCAGATTTTTAATCAAATATTTCCCCATACGAAGATTCTTAACGAATTACCAAATCCATTAGCCACAAAAATCAAAACAAATCTGAAATATACAGATATTTTGAATTATTTTTGAGAATTAAATTCACAATGAGTTAATATAAAAATAGTTATGGATGGAAATCGTGATTTTGGATTAAAAAAAATGTTCCCATTTTGGGAAATTGAAACTATAATATCATGAGATGCAAAAGTAAAAGAAATCTGAATGGCCTCAATTGTTGCAAAAGTTTCCCGTGACCGTATAATGGAATCTCTACCCACAAAATATGCTAAATATAATTTCAAAAAACATAAATGATATTGAACAAAAGAACACAAAGAACTACTAAAAAAACATTGACCAAGTGATATCCACCGTAAACTATTTCTAAAACGAATATTCCCTAAACATAAAATTTCAAAGGAATTGCCAAAAAAATTTTAACACTTTACGCCATAAGTGAAACATTAAATCACTCTTTTGATTTTTCAATATAATTATTCAACTTTTTAGTCAAAGATTTTGGCTTAGGCACATAGTATAACTCAATTGCTTTTGATCATTTTGACATATCTCACTCAGGATGAATAGAAACCTTACCGTAATTAAACAAAGATCATAAAAATCAGCTCTTAGACTCCCTTACTATTTTTATAGTAGATGTCGAAATGTTCGTGCTCTCTGTCTTGAAAAATCAATGCTGACGAAATACCATAAACTGATCCACAGTAAATATATTAAAATCCATTTCATAATCGATAATTCTATCCAAAACTTTATACAACAAAAATATGAAACCAATATTCACTAAAACTCACACCACGTTAAACAATAAATTTGAAGTTGCATCAGTTTCTGCAAAAAATGCCGCAAACGAGTTAATAATCATCAATATTATTTGCAACAAAGCTGACACAAAAGTATGTTTCAAAAACAGTTCGTATTTTCAATCTTTTAAATCACTTTTATCAATAGTATCAATATATCCGTTCTTATTATTAACTTGACTCCTAATATCATACACAATCATCATAAAACTATGCATAGATCGCGTCAAAGTTACCAACGAATATAAAACTGTCATAATCCAAAAAATCCACATATATTCATCATTATAAAACTGCTTATAAGCAAACCAAATCAAAAGTCAGAATGCAATAAAAGCAACCAGCATCCACAACATGGGTCGAATCAAATAAATCCAGTGTTTTTTCGTTAAAATTGCATTTCACTGTCCATTAGCCTGGATTGCATCATACAATTCATGTTCATCAAGTTTTGTGTTAAAACTTCATAATATTTTCATCTATAATGATGAATTACAAAATAAAACCAACTTAACTAAGGTCAGTGTAAAAAATTCTATATAAATGTCAAACGTTTTCTTTGTCCTAAATAAAAAAAAACTAGCAAATTTAATCAATCATTAAAATAGCGAATAAAATAGACAATACAACGGGTAGAATATAATTTTAAAATTTTCATGTCTGCATCAATTAAAGGAGTGTCCCATTTATTAAATTTTAGAAACTATTCGTGCAACAAAACATTGATAAAAACTTTTCGATACTAGTATCTATCACGGAGAACCACACTTTATCAAATAATTCCCAAATTCAGAACTAGTTAATTTAATATCTTCATTTTTATCTTCATTTTTAACTTTACAATAATATTCTCCTTTCTTTTTATTAAAATCAAATTCACTAACTCTTTTAAACACATTTCTGACAAAAGTTTTATCAAGTTTCGCACTACTATTAAGCAATTGTCAACAAAAAGCTCAAAGGACATAAGCTACATCAAACTCATTAGGAGAAAATGCAAACTGAAATGTTGCTGTTCAAACCATATCCTGAACTCCACCTTTCCAAATTATATCACATATCTCCTGCGTCCCCACCTGAAAAGAATTAGTTATTCCATTATAAACTTTATTCACTGCTACACTACAGACCTTTTTTTTAATCACATTTTTAAAATCTTCTGTAAAATTGGTATCCAACAAAGCATCTATAGGATTGTTTCAATTCATTCGCGAATTAAAAACTTTTCAAGCTTCCATTGATATAAACTCTCCTGAAGTTTTATCAACAGTTTTTGCCACTTTAGCCAATCCTAATCTTGCAGTTTTACTTTCAGAAAACTTTATCAATCCATTCCTAAAGTTCGCCCACCTAGGCCCCATACTTTCAAAAATTTTTGTTGCATGTTTTCACCATTTTCCCAATCTATTCGCAAGGGCTACAAGTTTCGCTCACAATTTTAAGGTTGAAAATGCACCTCATACTCAAGCTGACACAAACCATCAAATAGCTTCCTCAGATATCACATTAATAACTTCTTTAATTATCTGTATCGTCCTATCAGACAGTCCCCCACCTTTTAATCATTTTATATCATTATATATTTCTATATTCGTTACTCCTGTTATCTCCGCATAGCAGGAAGAGATTCATCAGAAAATTAAATCATCAATACCTGTATAAAACATCATTGTTTTCATGTTTTCAAATGCAATTTTTTCAATTTCAAGTCCCACCATTGGGTTGGCCTTATATATTTGCAGATTTTGATATTCTATCTTCTCTGCTTCATCAGACAAAGCTCCTTTTTCTTCTTTTTTTTTCAATTCATCAATTCTTAATTCTCGTCTTTTTTGAACTGCATTAATGTCATATGAAAACTTCAAATTTTTATTTTTTTCGAGTCTACTTTTCAAAGAAGTTTTAATTTTAGAAATACATTGTTGAATTTTCTCTACATATTCTTTTTCAGTCTCATCTTCTATATCACCAAAATTAATACCTGAATCATTATCAAAATATTTACTATAATATTTCGGTAAAACACCATTAGCAATTAAGATTTTTTCAAAATTTACACCGTCATAAGTATGTAGATTTGCAAATTTTACAAGTAAGTCATTATTCATACACAATCTTCCTTCACCATCATAACAAAGATCTCTATCACTCAATTTGAATTTATTCAAATTATTAATACAATCATTATAATTTACATATTTTTTTTGTTCTTCCAGAGTTCTACCAAACTTTAGCATATAATTTCAATTAGCATCTTTTTGATAAAGCAATCTCATTGCTTGCCTTTCATTCCCCACATAATTATAGTACTCTGATAGTCTCCTATAACAATCTTCCACATAATTTGGATCATACTTCCCCGTTTGGGAATCTTTAACTCCAAAAACAATTCAATATATCAAGTTAACAAACTCATTTTCGTTTCAAATATTTTTTTCAATTATATTTCAAACTTCTACAACAAGATCACTTATAGCTCCACGATAAACGGGCTCTCCATTATTTTTTTTACGATTAATCATTTTAATTACTTGGTTAATCCTATAATAACATAGTTCATGGTCATCAGTTTTATCTTCTGAATAAAGCAAATCCTCAAAGAATCCACTTAATATATTCAATCAACTTGTTACGTTTTCAAGTTTATCATCTGACAATTCATCACGTCAAAATTCACTGTGATATTCATAATCATCCTGCCTTAACTCATCCGTTTCGTCATATTTAGATTTTATACTATTATTCAAATACTCAATGTATTCTTCTTTAAGATCATCATCATTAAATATAAAATTATATAAATCATCTCACAAACATAAAGTTTCAACATCAGAACCATCTGAACATTTACTTTGTTTAGGCCAAATATTTATCTTAACAGGCTGTGTAAAATTATTCATCATATAATGAACTCCCCCATTTTTATCAACAGGATTTGGCAATCTTATTACGCCATTTTTAGTATTTATTTGTCTAAGCACAGTTCTTACCGCATTTTCAGTCGCTACAATAAAACGATTATAGTAATAATTATAACTACGTTCACCAATACTTATTTTAGTAGGTTCAAGATCTTCAAATCTTCTTTCAGCCATATTTCATCGATTTTTATTAATTTTTTCATAATCATCAACTCACTCCAATATATTTTGGAGTTTGGATTCCCTAGGAAAAAAATCTATATATTTTCGAAGCTCTGGTTTTTCCGCCGGAGATATCTCCCAATCTCATCCATCAATCCTTCATAAAGTTTCCTGCCTCAATTCTTCTTGTGCTCTTGCTGATCTCACAGAAAAACCTGCCTCATATGACGATTTTTCATAGATTTTAAGACCAGAACATAACGGAAATTCATTCATAGATCTTCAATCATTCCAGTCACTTTCCCCAAAATTTTTACACCTAAATCTATATCAATTTGTAGTTTTTTCAACACGAACAACAATTTTAGAAATAGCATAGTTATTAGGATCTTTCTGTTCCTCTTCTCTAGTATGCTCAACATATTTTCGATTTGCTGTAACCACTGCTTCATCTAACTGATGACTAATAGGGCTCATTGCAGCATCTCTGTCTTCATCTCAACATTCGCTATAATCCAATATAAATTCATTATTCTCTCAGATAACTTTACGTTCACTTGTCCATCCATTTGGTGTATTTGTTCATGGAGTTACATAAAACTCATGCACCGAACGATTAGCAAATGGCACTAAATCCGATAAATTTCCCTTCGCTCATTTTCCAAAAACAACACCACCATCATCGCTATAACTATAGTTGCTAAATCAAGCTCTTCTTACCATATCTCTCACCAACCATGTACCTCATTCATATATGAGATTATTCAAGGTTTCATTTTCAAATCTATCTATTATTCTCGCCAAATTTCGCAAATCAGCTTTCGTCCACTCATCTTTTAAATCTTGACTATATTCCAATTCTCTTTTCAAATTCGTTCGTACAATAGTCAAATGGTTAGTATCAGTTCAATTAGCTAGTCTAAAACTTAACTGCTCAGTTTCTACCATTTTAGTAGACATTTCTTTTAACAAAGCATCTCATGATTCGTACAAAGCCTTTACATCTTTTCAACGTGCTTTTGCTTTTGTCTCCAATTCACTTTCAATTTGCCCTTGGGTCATACCTCAGGATTCCCAATTTTCATATCACACCATTTTATTTAGCTCATAAATAATAAAATTAAACAGATTCTATATTTTCTAATTGAGATTCAAGTAACAGATCCTCACTAAGAGAAGCCAATTCTCTTTTTGTCTCTTTTTCTAAATCTTCCAAAGACTTTATAAAATCGTATTCACATACTATTTGCTCGTATGTCATTTGCATTCTTTTTTCATTTTGTTCAAGTTCATTTTCCAGATCTTCCCGAGTTTTACGTCAAGTTAGCAAATTAATCAACAAATTAAGTTCTTCATAACCATAATCCATAACAGAAAAATTTTTCTCTCACTTTAAGTGATTATCTATAATTTTTTGTACCTCTGTACGCATATGATTCAATAAAGAATCCTGATTTTTATCTGGCGACCTATGAATTTCAACACTCATTTATAAATTATTACTCCTTTAAAAAACACACACTATTTTATTCATTTTAAAAAATTTGTCAAAAATTCTTAATGTTTTTTCATCTATTTGAAATTTTCATAAAAAAATTTATAAACAATCACCACATATTTTTGTGTACACTACATTTTATGTTATTAAAAATAATAATTTATGAATCTATCAAAAAAAATCTGATTTTTTTCTTTATTAGCCATTCGACTTTTTATCTGAAATATTTCTAACGCTTGAAATTGGAATTTAACTTGAGTAACTATAATTTCTCGTGCACAATGGTGAGCTGATGAATCAATTAGATTTCGTAGCACTCCTAGACCTACCAGCAATTCCCAGAAATGAGAAAAAACTGCAGAACAAATAAAGGCTGAAAATATTTCAAAAATTCGCAATAATTGGATGGCCAGAAATTTTCCATTAGAACGAAAATATGAATGATCAAACACTATGTTTTGAACTCACTACTTAATTTATCCAGATTATTACAATCATCACAAAAACAAAATAATAATCCACCATACCGCTGGAAATTACAATCCTAATTGGACTATTAATGATGTAAAAAAGCAAATTCAAGATATTTATAAATACCACACAATAAACCGTGATTTTGGAGATATTGGATATAACTTTTTAATTGATCAAATGGGGAACATTTATGAATGACGTGCCGGATGAGAATGAGCAGTTTGAATGCATGCATCAAGTAATAACGTATCTTCTATCTGAATTTCATTGATGTGAAACTTTGAAAACGATAATCCAACAGTTGAGCAAATGGAAGCCCTCGTAATTTTAACTACAGCAGTTGCCAGATATTATCATATAGATCCTTATGGATACACATACACTTTTTCAACTAATAGCACGAAAGAACCTTACGTAACAGCTACCAAAAATCCAAACATCATGTGACATAAAAATGTAAAATCAACTGCCTGTCCATGAAAAAATTTATATAAATATTTACCTAGCATCAGAAAAGAAGTTTTAAACAGAATGAAAAAATGAACTATCGGAAATGCTGATTTGCCTTCAGATTTCAAAGATTTAAAGAAACTTGCAGACAAACAATATAACCCTGACAATACCAGAAAAGCAAGTACAAAAAGCACAACAAACGAAGTAACTACTCCTGTTATCGCAGATTTTTCTAAACGTCTATCTGATTTAAACTGAAAAGACCCTCAAGTTCTCCAAAAAGCAGTTCAAATCGCAAAAAATAATTATAAATGAAAACTAAGCAAAGCTACAAATCAAATGTCCAAAATTACAAAAAAATATACAATCAATGAAATAAAAAATCTAGTAAATCAACAAATTTCCGTATTGTTATACGAACTCACAACAAAATATGATAGTTTCGAAATTAAATGTGATACAAGATGCATATTTACCATAGATGGTATAGATTATAGCCGGACTTGAGCCACTTTAACTTTCTTATCAAATAAAATTCAAGTCGATGCTGACCGCAGTTTATCTGTAAATGAAGTTTTTGTAAGATCTGCGAATAAAGATTGAACTGTCGAAATATCAAACTATAACCGTAAATCTTATAATTGAATCCCTTGGAATAAATTTAAAGGAAGTTTATATTTTGAGAAATGAATATATCCTACACTAAACGGAGAACAAAAATCTGACTTTATTGTAGTGAATACTCTCCCATTCTCTGAATATATGAAATGAATAGTTGAAACCAACGATACTGAAACATTAGAAAAGAATAAAGTAATGGCTATGATTTCCAAAAATTATGCACTATTCTATATGAATAAAGCGAACAACCACCCAAGCATTTCAACAAATGCAAATTATACCGCAATTGATGATCCAAATTTCTTTCAAAAATATGTATGAGCTGGATTAGAAAGTACACTAACTAAACGATATCAAGCATTAAATGCAACAAAAAATCAGATTGTAATGTACGATAATTATCTACCAATTTTACCATATTTTAACTGTTCCCCAGGATTCACTTTATCTGCAGAAGAAAAATGGTGATGGAACGATACACCATATTTAAAATCTGTATATGACTTTGACGTCTGTAATGATTTTGCATGACACGGAGTTGGATTAGCATGAAAATGAGCTGAACGATTTGCTAAACAATGAATGACTTATAATCAGATTTTGAAATATTATTATGATGGAATTGAGATTGTGAATATAAATTAAACAGCAAATTTTTATCTTGAAAACAAATAGCACATTTATATAAATGAAAACGACAAATTTTATTATCTTTAATTTTTAAAACTATGACAGACATTACACCACTTGAAAAAGTGAGAAACCTAGGTATCATGGCGCATATTGATGCCTGAAAAACTACTGTAACTGAAAGAATTCTTTTCTATACAGGAAGAACACATAAAATCTGAGAAACTCACGACTGAGAATCTCAAATGGACTGGATGGACCAGGAAAAAGAAAGATGAATTACTATTACATCAGCTACTACTGTATGTTTCTGGAAGGGGCATCATATTAATATTATCGATACTCCAGGACACGTTGACTTTACAATTGAAGTAGAAAGATCTCTACGTGTACTTGACGGTGCTGTTGCTCTATTGGATGGACAGGCTTGAGTAGAACCACAGACTGAAACTGTATGGAGACAGGCTGACAAATATAACGTTCCTAGAATGATCTTCGTAAACAAGATGGATAAAATGGGAGCTGATTTCTACAATTCAGTTGAAACAATTAAAGAAAGATTAACTGATAAAGCAATTCCTATCGAATTACCAAATGGTGCTTCTGATACTTTTGCAGGAGTTGTAAGTTTAGTTAACATGAAATACTACACTTTCGAGGGAGAAAAATGAGTAAATGTAGTAGAACACGAGATTCCTGAAGAATTAAAAGCCAAAGCTGAAGAATATAGAGAAGCTTTGATAGATAGAGTTTCACTTTACGATGATGAATTAGCAGAAAAATTCCTTGAAGGAGAAGAAATTCCTGTAGAATTACTCAAAAAAGCTATCAGAATCTGAACTTGTAGCTGAGACTTATTCCCAGTTATGTGTGGATCTGCTCTTGGAAATAAATGAGTTCAATTAATGATTGACGCTGTAGTTGATTTCTTACCTTCTCCATTGGATAGAGGTGAAATCGTTGGAACTGATCCAGATGATCCAGAAAAACAAATCACTAGAAAATCTGATGTAAATCAACCAGCTTCAGCTATCGCTTTCAAGATTATGACTGATCCTTTCGTAGGTACTTTAACTTACGTTAGAGTTTACTCAGGAGTTATCAAGTCTGGAGATATGCTTTTGAATCCTATTACAGGACAAAAAGAAAGAGTTGGAAGACTTTTGATGATGCACGCCAATAAGAGGGAAGAAATTACTGAAATATCAGCTGGACACATTTGTGCTTTCCTATGACTTAAAGATACTAGAACTGGAAACACGTTATGTGATCTCAAGAATCCTATAGTTTTAGAAAGTATGACATTCCCTGAGCCAGTTATCTCAATCGCAGTTGAACCAAAGTCAAAAGGTGATCAAGAAAAGATGTGACTCGCTCTTGCAAAACTATCATACGAAGATCCTACTTTCACATACCATTCAGATGAAGAAAGTGGTCAGACCATTATCTCTGGAATGGGAGAATTACATCTAGAGGTACTTATTGAAAGGATGAGGAGAGAACATAAAGTAGAAGTTAATACTGGAGCTCCTCAGGTAGCATACAGAGAAACTATCACTCAAAACGTTGAATGAGAATGACTATTCAAGAAACAGTCATGAGGACGTGGACAGTACGGACATGTTGTATTGAAACTTGAAAAGAATGATGAAAAGATTTACGATTTCGAATCTCAAATTAAAGGTTGAGTTATTCCTAACGAATTCATACCTGCTATCGATAAAGGAGCTAGAGAAGTTGTTGCTCAAGGACTTTTAGCTGGATATCCAATCATCAACGTAAAAGTTATTCCTTTCTTCGGATCTTACCATGATGTGGATTCTTCAGAAGTATCATTCAAGGTTGCAACTCACAAAGCTATGAAAGATGCATTCTTCAAAGCTGGTCCAGTTCTTCTAGAACCTATAATGTCAGTAGAAGTTGTTACACCTGAAGAATATGTAGGTACAGTTATGGGAGATATTAGTTCTCGTAGATGACTTATCCTTGGACAAACTCCAAGAGGAAATGCTACTGCTAT
>CAMJDC010000006.1 GCA_946404285.1 uncultured bacterium
ACCAGAAATTCATTACAGTATGGTTTATGATAAAGAAAGTCATGAATACTATATTCTGGCCGATGCTTTACTCAAAAAATTCTACAAAAATCCAGAAGACTATATTTTGGTAAATAAAGTTAAAGGTTCAAAATTAGTATGAACATTCTACATTCCATTATTTGAGTATATAAACAATTCTAAGCTTCCTGCTGAATATAAAGATAGATATTTTCAGATGATACCTTGAGATTATGTAAGTACAGAAGATTGAACAGGTATCGTACATATTGCGCCTACATTCTGACAGGAGGACTTTGAAGTGGTTGCAGATTTATTCTGAGCTGATAGAGCTTTAGATTGGCTATTTATAGCTGTGAATGAATATTGAGAGTTCGATGAACAAGTGCCAGACTACCAATGACAAAGCGTTTTAACTGTGAATAAAGATATAATTGACCGCTTAAAAGCAGAAAGAAAATTAATCAAATCTGAGTCAATAACACACTCTTATCCTCATTGCTGGAGATGTCATACACCTTTGATTTCCAAAGCAATGTCATCATGGTTTATCAAAGAACAGCAAATGAATACTGCTACACTCGTTGATGCAGAAAAGATTAGATTCGTGCCAGAAAGTGTTTCAAATAGATTTGTAAATTGACTAAAACAAGCTCCGGATTGGAATGTGGCGAGAAATAGATATCGATGAAGTCCATTGCCAATATGGGCGAATGTAGATGATCCTTTGGATACTTTCTCTCTTTCTACTCTAGAAGAAATGTATCAACTCACTCGTTCATGATCTAAAAATTTGACTAAATTTGTATTTATTCGTCATGGATATACAGATTTTAATCCAACTCGTACACAAGATTCGCGTGGGGATTTGGCACATTTAGATGAAAAATGACAAGAACAAGCAGAACATATTAGACAAGAATTGCAATATTTAAATGCAGAATCTGAAAAAATATTGCTTATTTCTCCTATGGAAAGAGCTCGAGAAACTGCATTACCAACTATGAATGATTGGTTTTCTTCAGAACAGGTAAGTGAAATTAGAAAAAAATATGAAGAATATCAAGCAAAATATAGAGAATTGCGAGATTCTAATCAGATTATTGAGTATCTTCAGAATCCAGAAAATGATACATTGTTTGATCTTTGAAATGGAGTTTGGTGAGATTTTCGTGCATGTGAATATCTAAAAGTCTCATTACAATGAAAATATGAAGAACCATGATTGCAAATAAATCATCCTACTGATTCACCAATAATTCCATGAGATGAATCTATAGATCAAATGTCAAGAAGAGCATGAATTATGATTCATAATTTATCAGAGAAATTTGCTACTAAAACTGTAGTAATAATTTCTCATGCTGATCCTATTTGGTGAATGAGATCAACGTTTAGACCACTTATTTATGCTAGAGATAAAGCTAAGTATTATCCAAAAAATTGAGAGATAAACGTTCATTATCGAGATAATGATACCAAAACAGAGGTTAATCTTCATAAACCATACGTAGATACATATTGGGGAGTGAAAGATTGAAAAACTTACAAGAGGATCCCAGAGGTGATGGATTGCTGGTTTGAATCATGAGCTATGCCATTTTGACAGGATCATTATATCTGACAGAAAGAGAAAGAAAGTCAGAGTTATACTGCGGATTTTATTGCCGAATGACTAGATCAGACTAGATGATGGTTCCGTTCATTACATATTCTAAATCATGCAATCAAATGAAATAATGCTGCAAATAATATCGTAGTAAACTGACTAGTTCTCGCAGAGGATGGAAAGAAAATGTCAAAGAGTTTGAGGAACTTCCCAGATCCTCGTGGTTTGATAGAGCAGTGGTGATGAGATGCATATAGAATTTATGTATTAAGTGCGCCAGTAGTTCGTGCTGAGCCTATGAGATTTAGTGAAAAATGAGTAGAGCAGTCATTCAAGGATTATATTCTCCCACTTCAGAATGTATATAATTTCTTTGAAACTTATGCTAAAATCGACCAATGGAAATCAGACTGAAATCAGATTTTTGCAATGCGTGATGATAGTGAAATCTCTGATTATAAAGAATTAGTAGAGCAGTTAGTTCGTGTAAATCCAGATATAATTCTGACTTCAGATAATGATAAATGAGAAGCCGTTAAATCATTAATCAATAAATATACACCAAAAGCCAAAGATATCGAAATTAAATCAGCAGATTTATCGGATTATTTTGATTTAGTTAAATGATTTGAAGCTAAACGTGTATTGATTCTTGCATCAGATGACCAGATTAAATCAATATGGAATGCTATATCTTGAAAAACTGATAAATCACTAGAAAAATGAGAGATTCTTTCACTTGTAACATATAAAATCACAAATGATTTAGATGCATGGTTGTTATCAGAATTACACCAGACTTTAATTAAGGAAGATCAGTTGCTTCAAGCGTATGCTCTCGATGATGCTATTAAAACAACACTTGAATTCTTAGATAAACTAACAAATCGATGGTTGCGTCGTAGTAGAAGAAGATTTTGGGCAAACTGAATGGACGCGGACAAAAATGCTGCATATTCAACTTTGTATACGGTTCTCAGGACTTATTTGCAAATGTTGGCTCCATTCATACCATTCATTACTGAAAAGTTATGGCAAAAGTTGGCTGAATTTTCTCCAGAAAATGTGGATTCAATTCACCTTACATATCGACCAATGGCTTCAGAATTATATATTTCTAGAGATTTGATGGAAGAAATTGCTCAAGTTCGTAAGATTATCAAGTTGGCACTATTTGTTCGTGCTAAAAATAAGGTGGCAATTAAGCAACCACTTCAAAAATTATCGGTTAAAATGGAATAAAATTCTATAAAGAATATAGTTCATCTTAAGAATTGACTTTTCGAACAATTCCTTGATTTTTGTTTAGAAATATATATGATTCGAGTCCTCATGTAACTCTATATGCCCCACAGATGTGGTGTTGTCCGGAAAGCACTGCGTGGGGACCGTTTCGCTCCTCCTCGTTATACGGGGAGGAGTTTTTTGTAATTATAAAAAAGAATCTCCGGTAGAGGAGATTCTTATTAATAAAATATGATTTTTGATTATTTTTTCATAGTAAGAACTTTTCTGAGTCTACCTCTAGTCCATCAGTTTGCAGGTACGTAAACCATTTCAGAACCTCCGGATGGAGTCTTGATAAATCTATATCCATCAGGATCTACTCTAAGTCTAGTTTCCCAACAAACTTTTCTACCTCTAAGAAACCAGTGATAAGTATTTCATTTGGGGTTAGTCATTACTCCGATAGCTCCCCAGTCTTTACCATCATTTAAATCTAATCTTCTTTTTGGATATTCAAATCTTTTAGCTCATTTAGTCCTACTAGCTTGTTTTTGGAGTTGAGCTTTTTTCTTGGCAATACCTTGTTTATTTGTTCTTGATGCCATTTTTAATATTAAGTGTAATAAAAGTCTGAATGGTCAGCTGGCAACGAGGATCGAACTCGTGACCTCACCCTTACGAGGGGTGCGCTCTACCGACTGAGCCATGCCAGCATTTCTCTGACAAGAGAAATTATATTAAATGAATAGGTATTTTCAAGTGGAATTTATTCTCTTGCAACGAATTATAAATTTTTTATACTTAATTTTTGTAGAAAATCCTTTTTTTTGAAAATATCGTGGATGATGAGTAAAACTAAATATTCAAATCAGCTTTCTCAATTTATGCAAAAATTACCAGAAGAACTTGAGAATTTATCTCAATCTGAGCCAGGTGATGCTTTTTTGGATCATATGCTCAAAAAGTTTGATGAACATATTTCAAAATGAGGTAAAATTTTGCTAATTACATTAACCAAAAAATCGTCGGAAGAGATTACAAATTTTTTGATTTCAAAATGATATAAGGCTTTCTATCTTCATTCTGAGGTGGAAACTATGGATAGGTGGGAAATTATCAAAAAATTGAAAACGTGAGTGATAGATATTATAGTTTGAGTAAATCTTTTGCGTGAAGGAATAGATTTACCTGAAGTAACACTGATTGCTGTGCTTGATGCAGATAAAGAATGATTTTTGCGTTCAACGACGTCTCTTACTCAGATAATTTGACGTGCAGCCAGAAATCCAAATAGTGAAGTGATATTGTATGCAGATAGTTTTACTGAATCAATGGTGAAATCATTATGGGAAACTTATCGTCGTCGCACGATTCAGAATAATTTTAATATTGAGCATCATATTACTCCAAAAGCAGCGCATTCAAACGTTAAAAATCTGGAATCTGTAAAAACTGACGAGGAGTTGGTTCAACAACAGAATTCTAAATTTACTCGTGGAAAAGTTAAACGTTTAAAAAGGATGACAAAAGCAGAAAAAAATCTGATTATGAAAGATTTGAAAAATCAGATGGATGAAGCTATCAAAGAATGGAGATTCGAGGATGCTGCAGTTATTCGTGATCAGATTAAAGAATTAGAAGAGGGAGAATAGTTTAAAATATTACCAAAATGGGTTGTAGATTCCTATAGTTATAAAATTTAATTCATAACCGAAAAATTTACTTCGAAATGTGTGAAATTTTAGACTAGATTTCTGACTATCGATTTTTTTTCGTTGTTCATCAGAAATAACCCTTTGTTTTAATAAAACTTCAACTTTTTTAACGTTTTCCTTTATGGTATCTAGATTATCGATATATTCAAAGTGTCAGCTTCAGAACATAGTTCTGATTAGGGCAAAACATGGATCGTATTTTAGAGATTGTTGTTCGGATAGAGAATATTGAGCTTTCGCTAGTAAATAGATAACTTCATCAACAGAAGTAGTCAGATTTTGTTTTGCTTTTTTAACATTTTTTAGTGCTAAACGGTGTAGAGGAAAAAATATCAAAATGCTAATTGCATATATTAATACAACGATTCATGCAACCATTCACCAAGTTCATTCGGTATGGAAAAAAAAGTTTATTCGCTCTATGTATACATTTCGTATGTCGTTTAGCTTATCTAGAAATTCCATTTAACCAACACAAAAAATAAAATTATTTCCAAATATTCTTCCACATATGAATAACCTTTCCATCTTTTATTGCAAGAGGAATCCAATCTCTCCACCACATTGGAATTTTTTGATTCAATGCCCAACGGCTTCGTTTCTTCCCAGCAAAAATATCTCAATCCTTTGGTAGTCTAACTTCTCATCAAATCAATTCATCTCTTGGAATTTGTAAATCAAATCCAAAAAATCTGATATTCTCCATTGATTCAATTTTAAGCGTTATATTTTTTTCAGAATTATTTTTTCTTTTCCAAAAATCTTTTTTAGCTTTCGTGATGAAAAGCTGTTTTTCGTGGATGAAAAAGTAAACTCATCAAATGTATTTATACCCATTATCTCAATTATTCAACCAATTCTTCCACTCATTAACTACAGTCGCAGAAGTCTGAATTTTTAACGTGTGGAAAAGATCAAAAACATCATTCTCATTACATTTCGAAATATTTTTTTTCCATAAATATGAAAATTCAGCGTTCCATAATGGAAAACTTGGCATGATTTTAAAACTTTCATTCAATTTACTATCTTCAATATTTTCTAACTGTTTATAGATTCACGCAAAACTTTCCAAAAATTTATTCTCATCTCAATTTTCAGTTCAGTATGTAGAAATTGGATTTAAAATCTGGTTCCTAACTCGATTTCTTTTGGAAACTGAAACATCTTGGTTAGTTTTATCTTCAAAAAATGGAATTCATACTTCATTACAAATATTCAAAATTTCAGATTTCGTGCTGTTTAATAGTGGACGACAAACTTTACATTCATTTGGAAGTAAGTGATGATTTTCTACTTCACGCATATTCAGAAAACCGTTGATTCAAGCACCACGCATTAAATTTAAGAGCGTTGATTCGACTCTATCATTCAAGTGATGACCGAGAAAGATATATGAAGCTTTTGTGGATTTTTGTAACGATGAGAACTGGGAATATCTTCGATTTCTGAGTGAATTTTCATCGCAGTTTCATCACTCTCTTTCATATAGATGAAAATCTAAACCAGAAAAAAGATCTGACATAAATTTGGCTTCATCTTCACTTTCAGGTCTGATTTTATGATTACAGTGTGCAATATGAACTTTATTTATATCTAACCCATTCTTATGATAAAAAAACAAAACCTGACTTGCTACAATCATACTATCTGCTCCTCACGAAATCGCTAAAATTATATCTTTATCTTTCAATTCCAGACTATTCAAAAGTTTAGTCAGCTTTCCCTGTAATTTTAAAAATAATGAATCTTTTGGATATTCAACGAATAAATCTGTATAATGTTTCATCAAGTTTTCTTTCCCCATGGTGAGTATAATAAAGAAAGAGAGAAATATAACAAGGTGAAAAAGCTCTATTCTAATATAGAAAGTACTTCTTTTTTATAATTTTCTTTTCAAATTCTATAAGAATAATGCTTAATCAAAAATATTTTGTATGATTCTCATAAATACTTATCTAATAATTTGTATGTTTTACTTCCTAGAGCAATTAATTTTAAGCTGCTTCATAAATATGATATTTCTTGTTTAAAGTATTCTATGTTTTCTTCTACTATATTAGGATTTTTTTTAAGATAAGATGACACTTTATTAGAATCTACCTCAGGATATTTTTTAATTAAGTCTGTAATATAAGAACCCCAAAATTTTGTGTCTTTTAAAGCATACCTTAGTTTGTAATCGTTCTGTAATGAGTACCCACTATGAAAATTAGACCAATCAATACTATCGTTAAATCATTTATTTCAGTGAGTGTTTGATAAATTTAATCAAACAAACACATATCCAGTGTTTAAAATCTTTAATAAGTTGGAATCATTAACTCGCGTCATATCATTAGTATTCGACCTAGGAGTTGTAGTTTGTTTTCATCGAACAGTCCAACTTCAAACCTTTCAGTATAATGATTTCATTTTTTCATATACTTGTTTCTCTAGCATTGTTAGCTCATAAGAATAAATCCTTGCTCTTGTATTAGTCAAGGAAAAAAATAGAAATAAAGCACGTTTATTATACATTTTGATACAGAAAATGAAAGACCAAACATTTGAAATAAAAGTAGGAGATTTGCTCAATCAAGTTGCGGTTGATGAGATGACTTTTGAAAATAAAAAGACAAATCTGATTCCGAATCTTAATGAAGATTGAATCTCAGGTAAAATCAGACTTTCATGAATCGATGACGAAAATGTTTTAGTTGAAATCGAAGAATTGGAATGTGCATTGAATGAAACTTGTGATTATTGCACAAAACCTTTCAAAAGAAAAATTGAAATCCAATGATATTCTAGCAGATTTACTCTCAATAAGGAAGAAATAAATTATGCTAATGATGAAGTTCTTTTTTTTATCGATGAAAAAACTGCTACAATTAATATTGAAGAGATGATTTATCAGGCTGTAGAATTGGAAACTCCATTTGTCTTATATTGTCCAGATTGTGCTAAAAAACATGAAAATATGGCAGAAGATGAAATTGATGAATCAGATTTTGATTTAGGATGAGAATGATGAAATATAGTATTTCACAAATAATTTTAGATTTTTAATTGTATAAAAATGGTTCAAAGAAACGTAAGTTTTAATTATTCAAATCATAGAAGAAAGAAGAAAAAGGGATGAAAAAGACTAATAATTCTTATCATATTGTTGGTGTTGTTTATTATTTGATGGATAAAACTATCTCCAAAGGATATTAATTTAGATGGAGTAAAAGTTTCGATAGTAAAATGAAATACGATTTCGAAATTTTATGAAGTTTTGGATAGAAATCAGACTTTTTGGATGAAAATGTATGTAAAACGTCATCCGAGTGAAGTACCTAATATTGTCGAGTGAACTTATGCATTTAGCGGAACTTATTCTCAAAAGGAGTTTTTGGAACATATTGCTAAATGACCTGAAAAGGAATATATCACATATACAATACTTGAATGATGGTCAATCTACGATATAGATGCAGATTTAACTGAAAAATGATATATTAATCAGTGAGAGTATATTTCATATGTAACAAATCCTGCAAAGATTTCGGAATTATCTGAAAGGTACGAATTCTTTGATTCAAGCTTAAATTCATTAGAGTGATTCTTATATCCAGATACATATTATATAGATGGAAAAATGGAGTTTATAAAACAATTAGTTTCAATTCAGTTGAATACATTTAATTCAAGAGTTTGGGCTGATTATAAAGCAGGTTTTGATAATGTAAGGAATAACTATGGACTCTCGGTGTATGAGGTGATAACTCTTGCTTCAATAGTTGAAAAGGAAGAAAAGAATGATGATAACAAACCAACAGTAGCATGAATTTTCTACAATAGGTTAAGAGACTGAATATTATTATGAGCTGATATTACGCTTTGTTATGGATTGGCTCAGCCATATAGTGAATGTACTCCAAATGTTATTGTTAAGCATTTAGATGATACAAATAATAGATATAATACTCGTGCACTTGCGTGACTTACTCCAACTCCGATTTGAAATCCATCTGTTTCTACAATTGAGGCTGTATTGTATCCAAATCAGACTTCATATTTGTTTTATCTTCATTGAGCAGATTGACAAATTCATTATGCAGAAACAAATGCAGAACATGAACAGAATAAAAAATATTTATAATTTTTTAAAATAATGGCAGAAAACAAAAAATATATTCTAGTTCTTTCGTGAGGATGATCTAAATGATTTTATTCCTTATGAATACTTAAAGCATTAGAAGAAAGCTGATTAGAATCACAAATTGATGCAATTTTTGGAGTGTCTGCATGAGCAATGATTGCTTGTTATTGGGCAACATGACTAAAAGCTGAGCAAGTTTATTCTAAGCTTTTGGATAATATTGGATTCCTTAGTGCAAAAAATTTGAAAATGCCACCAGTAACAAGTATTCTTCAAGAAAAAACTGTACAAAAAATGTATAAAAAGCATCTTCCTATGATGTTTTCAAAGTTGAAAAAGAAAGTATATATTTGAGCGACAGATTTAACTACAGGTAAATATAAAATATTTCATACATGAGAGTTAATTCCTCCATTGATGGGAAGTATTGCATTGCCAGTAATATTTCCTCCAGTTGAATTTTGAGATTATTTGCTTGCAGATGGGTGAATTATTGATAATTTTCCAGTTTTGCGTGCGAAGAAATTATATCCAGAACATGAAGTAATCGGGGTAACAGTTTCTTCCTACAAGAAACACCAAAAAATTACAAATTTACTTTCAAGTGCAATGGTTTCACGGAATTTAGTTTTATCAAAAGATATTGAGTGAAATATTAAGGCAACAGATCATCTCTTTTGTAAAAATACAGGGATTTCTACTGCAGAAACGGATAAAGAAAAATTAGCTCATCTTTATGAGGTTTGATATAAAGATGGAATGAAATATTTTAAAAAGCTGAGAAAATAGTTTGTTTATTTAATACATTTAAAGAATTTGGCTCATTTCTCAAAAATTTTCTTGTCTGTGGAATATGAGAGTATTTTTTCTATTTTATTATAATTACCGGAAATTACTCAATCTACGTCAGGGAAAAGCTCATCTGTCATTTTTTCTTTTACACGCATGGCAAAATATTGAACTTGAACAATTCATTCAAAATTTAGATATTCTGTTGTACCTAAATCTCAAACAATTTGGCATTCTAATCCAGTTTCTTCTAGTACTTCACGTAATGCGGCTTGTTCAGCATTTTCTCCTGGATCAATATGTCATTTAGGTAAAGATATATCATTATGGCTATTTCTTTTGACTGCAAAGAAATTTTCACCATCAAAGACTATTCATCATGCCTTTTTTACTACTCAATTTTTTCAGTTCATATTGGTGAAAATTATATAAATTTTTATTTACGGTAGGTATAATAAAAAGCTGATATTTTTTTTCAAGTAAAATTGAAAATTTATATGTTTAAATGAATGAATTCGAAATTATGTTTGTTTATGGCTTGTTTACTATCATCTGGAAGCTTGATTATAATATTTTTTACAAAGCTTTCCAAAATCTGAGCGTTTCATGTGGAGTAGAATCTGTTTTCTTTTGTTCCTTCATGATTTTCTTGTTTGGCCAAAACTCTTTGTGTCTGTAATGCAACTGCTGGAGCTGGATTTATAATTGTGATTTTATTTCATACTTTTTTTTCATCTAATATTTTTTGCATTATTGGTATAAGAAAAGGGTAGTGAGTGCATCAAAGGACGATATGGTCAACATTTGCATCTATCATTGGAGTTAGATATTTTTCCAATAATTCTTTAGCTTCTTCTCCTTCAGTTTTGTTTTGTTCAACAAGCTCGACTAGTCAATCTCCGATTTGTTCTATTACTTTTACATTTCACTGAAACTGAGTTAAAGTCCTATGATATAATGCTCATTTAAAAGTTCATGCTGTGGCTAAAACTCAAACTGTTCATGTTTTGGAATGAAGAATTGCGGGTTTTATGGCAGGTTCCATTCATACAAATGGGATAGGATATTTTGATCTCAAAACTTCTATAGCAGCTGCTGTGGCTGTATTACATGCAACTACGATTAAATCGCAGTTTCATTGTTCAATTAAAAAATTAGTCAGTTTTCTACATCTATCTTGTAATTCTTCTGGAGATTTTCTTCAATATGGACAATATGCAGAATCTGCTATGTAACAAAAATTTTGATCTGGCATTAGTTTTGCTAGCTCTTTTCGTACGGATAATCATCATAGTCACGAATCGAATATTCAAATCATTTATTCGTTATATTGGTATGAAAGTAAATTGTATTCTTCTGTATCATATTTAGCTATTCCATTTTCATGCCAAAGAAAGAAATGTTTTATTCATGTATCTAATGCCATTTTTGAACAAATCGTACAATATGGTTTTCATGATTTGGACATATTTCACTCTTTATCCAAACGCATAAAATATAAATCTGCACCTTCGATTTCATTTGGATGATTTTTTAACGCATCCATAATAGCTCTTTGTTCTGCATGAATGCAGCATGTTTTGTCTGTAACCTTTCTGTGATAAGAATTTTTATCGCAAGTACACCTTCTTTGTGATTCTAGATTGTGTGGTGGAGTATTTCGTCATTGTCAGATAATTATATTATTTTTTACAATTATGCATCCACATTTAGACCTCTCACAAGTAGCATTTTGTGCGATTTTTCAAGCCAACTGGAAATATTGTTCAGCTTTTTTGGATTCTTCTCAAGTTAGAATTTGCATAGTGGTTTTATATTTAAGTAAATTTTAAATCTCTTCTATTTGTACTTCTGCATTTTTTCATCTTTGTAGTAGCCGTATTAATTGTTTATTACGAGTTAAAAATTCTGAAGGTTGATTTATTCGTACGTTAACTCAATATTTTCAATCAGAATTTTTTACTAAATTATTGAAACATTCTTCAATTATAGAAAAATCGTGAAATCTAATCTTGTGAAAATTGAAAAATGATTTTATTGCTCTTTGCATACGAAAATAGTGGTAATGCATAGGCAAAATCGTATCTATGTATGCATCCTTAAAGTAACGCAAATCATTTTTCATTGTGCGGATTAAATATGGGTTATGAACTCACAAATCGTTTATATTCATTGTCCATGAATGTGCAGATTTTACTCGATAATGGAATGGATAACTGAATTTTTTAATTGATTTTTGTTCATCTGTTGGATTGTAGTTTTTTTCTTCTTTTTCAAAGAATTCTTGTACTTTTCAGCTTGAACCAAAATCTGATAAAATTCAGATTTTACCTACTAATGAATGTTTGAATGCATATTCATGTAAATATTTCTCGAATAATGGTAAAACTTTAAATGAAAGTTTTTTGTCTGAATATTTTAAAGCTAGTTCATAAACAGGATCTACGATGATTATTTCAGCTCATTTTTCTGTTAAAAACTCTCAGGCTTTTTCAATGCAATCTAATACATAATTCAAAGATTTTTCTCAATATGGAAAATTAGTCTGGTCACAGTAGATTAGATATTCATTATCATAACGTGTCAAAAATTTGAATATAGACAAAGTATCAATTCATGAACTAATTATCCCTATTTTCATGCTAATTGTTTTTTTAGATAAATGTATGTAGGTACTACGTCCATTATATCATCTAGATTTTTTGCATTTAATACATGAGAAACGTTTCGCATTTGTTTTTCGAGTTGTAATTTTCTTGTGGAAATTTTGCTTGTGTCTCAGGATCATACACTGTTAATAAGTGCATAGTATTCTACTTCTAATTCTGAATAATAGGTTTTCATTGGAGTTTGTAATATTTGGTAATATTTTTCAAAGAAATTTGATTCAAAAACATCTATTGATCTAATGATTTGAGCTCTATAGCTAATCAATTCTAAAAGATCTGTTTTTTTCTTTTCTAATACTTCATTTCGGTAATATACATCATCTCATTGATCTATATAAGAACGAATGGTGAGTATTTCATCATATTTTTTTAAAGCTAAATTATATAATGTATCTAGATATGACTTACATTTTTGGGTTCATTCTTCATTTTTTAGGAATAATGTTACATTTTTTTGTTCAAATTTACAGTAAATCTTGTCTTGTAAATATCAAAAACTCTGACTAGACAACATAGTCATAAATACTAACAACAAGAATATTCCAAATTTACGCATTCTTTTCATTTTGAGTAAAATATGTTCAACCGTTTTATAAATAATTATACAAAAAAATCAAATAGTGGACTAATTTTGGAGTAAGACTTTTTTTATTGTGAAAAAATAGTTTTCAGGTTGTGCATTCCCGTTTTTAATATCATAATCTATATCTACAATACTCTTGAATAAAGTCTGAATTAGATTTCTTTTTTCTTTTAGAAGTTTTAATTTTTTTGTGATATTCATCATTGCTCGTGGGTTTTGTTTTAGTTCTTCAGCTATTTCTTTTGAATTTGTAATTCAGTGGTCTGCATAATCTAATACGAATAAATAATTTCTAAGTCACCATGCAAATGAACCATTTACTGCATTTCGGTCTAGTCCGTCATCTTGTAATCATTGAATGAATTTTATGGCAGATTTTGCATCGGTTAGAGCTAAATCTAGAAGTTGAAAAATATCTTCTTCTATCATTCCAAAACAAACTTCATCTACTACTTTTGGAGTTATTTCTTCATTGTAATATTTTTTCCAATACCTTAGCTTATCTATTTCAGATTCTAAACGGAATTGGTCATTTCATACTTTATGAATTAATGTTTCGATTACTTTGGAATTCAGATTTAAATCTTTTGATTCTTGAGTAATGAAATTTGATAATTCGTAATCTTTGAGAGGGACGAAAGATTTTAATATTTTTTCTGATTGATTTTTAGGGGGATTGTCTTTATCTAGTTTATCAAATCGTTTATAAAAACGTCCACGTTTATCAGGTTTATAAGAAACACATACTAGTACGACTTCACTAGGAAGTGGATAATTCATTATATCTTCAGTTAATTTTTCAATTTCTTCGGCTTTAATAGCGTTAGATTTTTCTGTATCTAAGGGAATTCCGTATAATATTATCAATTTTTTTGTAACAAAAAATCATCAACTAAAAATAGTCTGTTTTATTTGACCATAATCTCGATTTTCACGGTTAAATACAAAAACACTATCTGTTCCGTTTTTTTCAGCAAATGCATTCTTCCGTTTTTTTAATTCTTTATTTAAAGTATAACTATTTTCTCACGTAAAAAGGAAAATTTTTTTGGAAGTTCCTTCAGCCATACAGATTAAAACTGGTAAATAAAATTCAGTACTTTCATTATATTAATTTATTATTTAAAAGCAATCAATAAGCTTGTGTGGTTTTTTAATGTTGACTTTGTTGGAAGTTTGATTATAAATATAGTATGTAAACAAAAATTTAAGTATATGGTTATATTTTTGCTTTGGTTAGGATTAATTTGTTGCGCTGTAGCAAATGGTTTAATTTATGATCGAGTGCAAGCACCAGAAATCAATCATTATTTGCTGATTGTAGGATGTGTTGCTGCAATTCTTCTCGCAATTCATCGTATCTATACTAGACATTGGGAAGCTATTGAAGATGAACATTCTAAACATAGTTGGGTGTTTATTTCGTCGACAATTGTATCGGTAATTGTTGGTGTTTCATCGCTCTTTGCAGTTCATGTTGGGGAAGTTTCCTGGGGATTCCCTTTTGGATGTTTTACGGCATTTGTACTGTTTACTATAGCATCGTTGAAGGAGAGAAAGTATGTTTAAAAATTATTAGCGGTCCATGTGGGGTCGCTAATTTTTTATAATGACTTATTTTATATTTGTTTATCTCTTGCTTTTTATATTTGAAAATTTACCCTAATGATATAGTCAGATTTTATCTCTTAATTTATGGATGATGAAAACTGTTCTTATGATTATTGCGAATAATGGGTTTCAGGATCATGAATTTTCTGCAACTTATGAAGCCCTGCAACAAGCTAATGCTCAAATTACTATCGCTGCATGAAGAAAAGGGCAGTGTGTGTGAGTTTTTGGACAAAAAATGGAGGCAGTTTATGAATTATCGGAGGTAAAGTGAGATAAATTTGAGATGGTGATATTTATTTGATGATGAGGTTGTTTGACGCAGTATTTGCATAATTCCGATTATTTGCGTATAGCACAGGAGGCAAAAAAACTCTGAGCAATTTGTATAGCTCCTATGGTAGTGAGTGAAAGTGGGGTATTTAACTGAAAAATAGTAACTTCACGAGATGATGAATGATTACAAAAAAAGTTTATAGAAAATTATGGTGGAGTGCGAAAAGATGAAGTGGTAGTTCGTTATGGAAATATAGTTACAGCAAATGGTCCGGAAGCAGCAGAAATGTTTGGAAAAGAATGTGTTAAATTGTTAGAAGAATAAAAAATAGTCATTCTGAGCGTTAGCGAAGAATCTTAGGTGATGACAAATTTAACACACAAGATTCTTCATTTCGTTACACTACATTCAGAATGACAGTAAATAATTATAAATTATATAGTAGTTTTGTATTCTCTTCAACAATTTTTTCCAAATCATCTTCTTTGATATTTAATAATTCACATAATTTTTCATAAACATAGGTTACGTAGGCTGGTTCGTTCTGTTGGCCACGCATAGTTTGTGGGGGAAGAAATGGGGCGTCTGTTTCAGTCAGAATTTTTGCAGTTTTGATATTACGGATTGATTTGCGAATTTTTTCAGCACTTGGATATTCGATTACATTTGTACAACCAATTCGTAGGTTTGGGAAAGTCATTTCACATTCTTCTAGTTCATCTATTCCATATCACCAAGCGTGAAAATAGATTTTTAAATCTGAAAAATCTTTGAGGACTTCCATAGTTTCATGGAATCCATCACGAGAGTGAATCATCAATGGTAAATTTAGCTTTCTAGCAAGTTCGGCTTGTAATTTTAAAGCATTTTGTTGAACTTTTACAGTTGGATTCTCTGAAAAATGGAGATCGATTCCGCATTCTCAAATTGCTACGATATGATTTTTGTTTTTTTCATATAAGGTTTCCAAATTATTCAAAAGTGGTAAAAAATCTGATTTATTTTGAGGGATATCACACGGATGCCGTCAGATTGCTGTTTTTACTATTAAATTTGGGAAATCTTTAATTGATTCTTTTGCCATTTGAATTCATTTTTGATTATATTCATTATTTGCTCATGCATTAACTAGAATTTTTCATCAGATTCTTTCAAAATTTTCTAAATATTTTTTATAATCTCAAAAAAGTTGGTTTGTATTTAAGTGGGTGTGTGTATCAATTATCATTATTTAAATATTTTATCATATTAAAATCAAAAGATATTTTTCAATCTCTGAAGATTTATAAGGCAATTATCTCAATTCTTTACTAATAACTTCAATTCATGAATCATTTTGGCGAATACCTGCTAATAAGAAGCCGATTTTTGCAGGATTAGAGATATCTCATTCAATGATAGCCATAGTCATTTTTCAGTCAAGTTTCTCAAGTTCAAACTTGAAAATTGGAATAGAAAATGTACTAAATAAAGCAATTATATCGATAATACTCATTTCTTTTTGGGAAAAATTCAACTTAATATGTAATGTATAATTTGTAGATTTTTCGTTTTCTTTCCAATGTGCTTCCAATAATGATGAATAAGATAATGTTTTGAGGGCTTTGCATTTTAATGTATGAATTTTTATTCAATCACGACCAGATTTAGCAATGATTTTATCTCAAATATTTGGTTTACATTCAGGACAGAATACACAATGCAGTAATTTATCGTTATCAACGATTACGTCAGAAGATTTAGTTTCACCGGATATTGCAGCAGTAATTTCAGATTTTAATTCTTTTTGTAGTGTGTTTGCGTCAGTTATTAAAGTTTTTCATTGAGTTTCTCTCTGTAAATTAGGATATGCAGCACGTACTATACTTCAATATGTTTCTTGTTTATCAAGGACTTGTAATAATCTTCTTTCTACTTCTAAAGGTTCTCACAATTTTTGTATTAAATCGGCATCAGAGCGAAACATAGGAAGTCATAAATTTTTGAGATATTGATTTAATCCATCGATAGCTTCATCCAAACGAGCTTCTCTTTCTTGCATACGAACATATTTAATCAATTGTCCACGTGCAGATGGAGTGTGTAAATAGTCAATCCAATGTTTTACTGCTGAATAACGATTTTTGAATGTATTAATTTTTATAATATCTCATGTTTTTACAACGTAAGAAAGTGGTCTAATTTGACCGTTAACTATAGCATTTTTAAATTTAAGTCAGATTTCTGAGTGAATGCTAAATGCAAAATCTAATACAGAAGAACCTGTTGGTAGTTCTTTTATATCTCATTTTGGAGTATAAACGAAAATTGTTTTGTCCAAAATCTCAATATTTAAAGCGTCTTTGAACTTTTCTTTGTCGTCGGACAATTGGTAATCTGAAACGATTTGTTGTAAACGTTGTATCCATTGTCATTGTTGAGAAGGTGCGATTACACTTGCATTGCTTTCTGCATAAGCAAAATGAGCAGCGACTCAAAATTCTGCAACTTCATCCATTTTTTTAGTTCTGATTTGTATTTCAACTGGAAAACGAAACATTCATAAAATTGTAGTATGAATACTTTTGTATCAGTTGAACTTTGGAATAGCAATATAATCTTTAATTTTTTTGATAAGCGGGGTGTAATATTTGTGAATAATTCAGAGTATCATATAACAATCAGTTACAGTTTCAGTTACCACACGAAAAGCTAGTAAATCCATAATTCTACTTACGTCTTCTGTATGATATTTTTTGTCCATCTTTTCAAAAATCCTGAATGGACTTTTGATTCTTCATAGTACTTTGAAATCTTCAATTCATTCTTTTTTTAAAATATCAGTCAGATTTTTTATTCATCTATTGAGAAATTTAGATCCATCTTGAAATTGTTTAGTCAAATATCACATAATCTCTTCAAATTTCTCTGGATAAAGTACACGAAAAGATCAGTTTTCAAGATATAATTGGTAATTATATAGTCAAAGTCTTTTGGCTAAAGGAGCATAAATTTTTAGGGTTTCGGTGGCTATCTTAATTCTTTTTGCTTCTTCTGGGTGATATTGTAAAGTTTGAATATTATGTATACGATCTGCAAATTTTACAAAAATGACACGTAAATCTTTGGCCATAGCAAGAAATGTCTTTTTTATGGTCTCTAAGTCACGTTCTTCTCATTTATATCTAACACTAGACACTTTTACTAGTCATTCACAAATATCTGCAATTTCCTTTCAGAATAATTTTTCTATATCTTCATATGTATAATCTGTGTCTTCAATGACGTCGTGAAGAATACATGATTGAATGGAAACAACGTCAGGTTTAATCTCCATAAGAAATTCTGTGGCTCTAAGTGGGTGGATTATATATGGTTCTCAAGATTTACGATAAACTCATTTATGAGCTTCACGAGTAAATTCATAAGTTCTAACTATTTCATCAATTTCTTCAGGTTTGAGATATTTTCTAGCTTTACTCAAAATATTCTCCAAGACGTCAACTGGATTTTCTTCATGGCATAATTCGTAGTTGAAGAATTCTTGAAAACTTTGTAGGTCTTCCATGATAGAATTATGGAGTAAAGTGTTTTAAGAATAGACAAAATTTTTTGACTTGCAAGTTAAAATTTGAGTTTTTAATGTGAGAATTATTTTGGGGTTGTGCTTATGGTTTATAGTATCTTTTTTCAAAAAAAAACTATTGAAAAAAAAATGTAAATTTTTATATTCCTATGCGTAATTACTTAAATAGTTTTCAGCTATTTTTTAGTTTATACTGAAATTTGAAAAATGGATCAGTGAAACAAGGAACAGATTTTTTTGTTGCTATCTAATATTGAGGAGAATAAGAAGATGATACCTACTTTTTCAGATATGTGTGAGCATCCTTTATTATGAAGTAGGTTTTCAGCAATGAAGTGAAAAGAAAAATCTGAGATTCAAGATTGTATAAATGAATATATTCAAAACAGGATTCAATCTTTAGGTAAAACTAAATGATGACAGCTTTTTCAAAGATTTTATGAATCAGAAAATGAACTTTTTTGGAAATTTAGAGAGTTAAACGAAAATGATAAAACAGCTTCAACAAAAGAGTTTCAGAAGGTATGAAAGCAAGTAGAACAAGAAATGTTTCGTCTAGAATGAATTTTAACGGACAGAATGCTCAAACAAGAGAAGTGATTAGATAAGGTTATGGATTCATTCTATAATATTATATATACATTTTTCCCTAGATATAACGCAATTCAATAATTTGGAGGAATGAATCAGAATAAAAATTACTTGCATAATTTAAATGAAAAATTATATATAGGCAGTTATTTATATTATTAAAGATATTACGATGTGAATGCCAAATCTTAGAGACATGCAAAAATATAAAGAAATGTATTCAAAATATAAACAACTTGATAAGAAATTAAAAAGTTTGGTTATTAGAGCAAAGGAATGAAAATTTATGGAAGATGGAGAAGAAAAGGATCAAGTGATGATTGATATTTCTGGAGAAATGAAGTTAAAAGATCTTAAAATAAATGATCCTTCATTGTTAAATCCATCAAGGAAATCAGAGTTAGAAAATTTATTAATTGTTGCTATTCAGAAAGCTCAGAATAAAGCACAGGAGGTAGTAGCTCAACAAACAAAGGATATTCTTTGAGTAGATTCAAATGATTTGGCTGGAATGTTGGAAGGTGCTTGATTATGATAAGATAAATTATCCAAAATATAAAAAACATCCATGAGTTGGATGTTTTTTTGTTTTTTGATATGGGTTTAATTAGAAATCTTCATTCATTTTTACGTAATATCCTTGGTCATGTCCACATAATGGGCAAACTTTTGGAGGCTCTTTTCCTTTCCAAACATATCCACATTTTGTACAAGTCCAGTAAGTTTCTTCATCTCTCTTGAATACCAAGTCATCTTTTACTAAATCGTGAAGTTTTTTGTATCTTTCTTCGTGGTGTTTTTCTGCTACCATAATAGCTTTAATTCTAGCTGCAAATTGTGGATATCATTCTTCTTCCGCAACTTTTGCAAATTCAGGATACATATCAGCCCATTCTTCATATTCACCAGCAATTGCTGTTTCTAGATTCATTTTAGTGTCTCCAAATTTAATCATAGTTGTAGTTTCTATATCGATGTATGGCATTTCAACTCATTCTTTTTCTACAAATTCCTGCATCATTTTGAATAACCACTCAGCATGTTCTTTTTCTTGTTCGGCTGTTTCAAGGAATACATTTGCAATTTGTAAATATCATGCTTTTTTCGCTACACTAGCATAGATTGTATAACGATTTCTTGCTTGTGATTCTCATGCGAAAGCTCTTGCTAAGTTTTCTAATGTTTTTTTCATTGTTAAGTTAGTAAGGAAATAAAATGCATTTTGTCATTCTGAATGGAACGTAGTGGAATGAAGAATCTTATGTGTTGTATGCTAAAGATTCTTCGTTAATGCTCAGAATGACATTAGAATTATTTGCTTGGTTCGATTATAGTTGGTTGATTTTTATGAAATTTTTCATTCCATTTAGCTTTAAGTATGGCTCTATATCTTCGTGAAAATTGGCAAATGCTGAATAGACAAGAAGTCAAAAGATAAAGTCCAACGGCTGAATTTAATCAGAATACCATTAATCACATCATCAAACTCATTCCAATATTCATACCTCACATCATCTTTGTCATATCTGGCATTGTAGCACCTGGAACTTTTGGCATAGATTTCTTGTTTTGAGTGAGCTGAGTTAGCTGCATTTGTATGTAATATAGTGCTGTAACGATGATTGTTAGTACTCGATTTCTACTAGTGAATAAATCTATTCATAGGAACATATGGTTTATGCTTCCAGCCTCCAAATATTTCTGTCCAAAACTGTAGAAGAAACTGTATAACCAATCTACATCTGCAGGAATTCATCCATTTTGAGCGATAACTCGAATAACTCTATAAAGTCAGATGAAAACAGGGATTTGAATAAGCATTGTTAAACAACCCTTGAATGGTCATTTTCACTCAGTTTTGAAGAGTTTCATGGTTTCTTCACTAAGTTTCTGAGGGTCATCAGCATATTTCTTTTGCAATTCTTCTACTTTTGGTTGAATATTACTCATTCATTGAGTCATATTGTTTGATGCAGCTGATGATTTGTACATTAATCATCTTACGAGTAATGTTAGTGCGACAATGGCAATCCAAAGTTGTCATCCAGAGATAGCTAAAAATATTACTAGAATATTGAACACTGGACGGTACAATATCTGTGTTACCAATATATTCCAAATATTCATTATTTATATAATAGAAATAAAATCTGATTTTTTTAAACTTTTAAAACTTCTTCAGTTTTTCATTTTACTAGTTCATCGATTTTTGTGTTCATCTTTTTGGTTAAATCATCGATATTTGATTCATTTGCTTTATGTTCATCTTCTGAAATCTCTTTTGCAGTGAAAGATTTTTTGGTATCGTTCATAGCATCTTGTCTGATTTTTCTGATATTTCATTTAGTGTCTTCTCACATTGCTTTAATGTTTTTTGCAATTTGTTCTCTTCTTTCTTGTGTAAGTTGAGGAACTTTCACTAAGATGTGAGAACCTTGATTGTCTACTCATACTCATAAATCTGCTTCATAGATTGCATTTGCAATGTGTTTTGATGAAGATTTGTCCCATGGCTCAATTTTAATAGTTGAATGATCAAGTGCTGTAATGAGAGCGATTCCATTCATTTTCATGGTACCATAGTCTGTTTCTACGTTCAGATTTTCTACTAATCACGTAGTCGCTCTTCAGACTTGCATTCATTTGAATTCGTTTTCTAAGTAAGCAATAGCTTTTTCCATTTGCTGTTGGTAGGCGTTTATATCCATAATCTTTTTGATAATATAAAAGATAGAAAATTGATTTCTCAATTACTTAATCTATAGGAAAAATCATTTCGTTTGCAATATTATTTTAGATAATATTTTTAAATGGAATTAATTGTTTTCATCAGTCAGGAATCCTCATGATTGAATAGACCGTAATTTATGATAAATTCAGTTTTCATTTTGAATTAGGACGTTATGACTTCATTTTTCTACGATTTTTCAGTTATCCATTACTATAATTTTGTCCATCTTGGCTATAGTCGAAAGTCTATGGGCTATTACGATGCAAGTTTTATTTTTCATTACTTCATCCATTGCGTCTTGTATGTATTTTTCAGATTCGGAATCTAGTGAAGAAGTAGCTTCGTCCATTACTAAAATATTTTTGTTTTCTAAAATTGCTCTAGCAATAGCGATTCTTTGTCTTTCTCATCATGAAAGTTTGATTCATCTTTCTCATACATAACTTTCATATCCATTTTTTAAGTTTGTTATAAAATCGTGACATTTTGCCATCTTTGCAGCAGCAATGATTTCTTCTTCATTTGCATTAGGTCTTCAATATGCTATATTCTCTTTGATAGTTCTATGGAATAGAATTGGATCTTGTGGAACCATGGATAGTTGTCCTCTTAGAGAATCTTGTGTAACTTGTGAAATATCTTGTCAGTCTATGAGAATTTTTCATCATTGAATATCGAAAAATCTGAATAATAACTTGATGAGAGTAGTTTTTCAGCTTCCAGATGCTCAGACTATGGCAATTTTTTCTCCAGGTTTAATAGATAGGTTTAATCATTCAAATACATTTTTTCATTCGATATAACTAAATGTTACATTTTCAAAATCTATTTTTCCATTTCAGATTTTTAATTTCTTGTTTGTATGGTCTTGAATTTCGTGTGGTGTGTTAAGTATTTCAAGCATTTCTGTAGATTCTCATAGGGCTCTACTCATGGCTTTGAGAATGTATCTAATGTTGGATAATTGGTTAGAGATTCTCATCACATATAGTTGGACTAAGATTATTACAGATGCAGATACCAATCATGCTCCCCATGCTTTTATGGCAAAGTATATAGATCAAATGCTGAATATGCTTGCAGTCATTCCACTTGCGAAAAAAGATCGTTCTCCTCGTGTCCATTGTTTTTTCTTTACTTTCATTCGTCACGTTAAAGTTTCTTTAAATCTTTTAAATTCGTAAGGTAATGATGCGAAAACAGAAACATTAAAATTATTGATAATAGAATCTGATAGTTCTCATGTAGCCTTTGAATTTTGTTCATTCGCCTCTATTTCATACTTTTTAGTTATATTGAAAAATATAATTTGTATGGTAGTATACACCATAACGAATCATAGAAACATGAGTCAGATTGTTATACTTTCTCTCATGACTATAATTATTGTCATTGGTATGAATATAATCATATTTAGTATCTGAAAAATGAATATATCCACTACCGTTTCATATGATCCAGCTAATTTGCTTATTTTTCTAATTAAAGATCATGATAAGTTATTTGAAAAAAATCTATACGAATGTCTGTGTATGTATTGGAAACATTCTTCGTAGATATCTTTAGTGGCATCATTTTCGAATTTTATCATTGGAAATCAAACTAGTCTTCGTGCTCAATTATTTGTTAATTCTAGTATTAGAAGTATCAGTAAAACTTTTAAAAGCATCGTAACAAGTTCTGGTTTTTCGATTCATGTCATAGATACGATATCCACAAGTTTTGTTTGATAAATAGGAGCTATTATGGATATTCAGGCAATTATTATACTTCACAATAAACTTAGAAAGATTAGCCACTTGTATGGTTTACTCTTTTTTATAAAGTACTTTATTACCATTCGTAAAATTATTTTATTCTTATTGTTTTCAATTGTTGTCATTTTTTGAAATATTAAGGATTAAAAATTGTGCGTAAAAAAAGCTGCACCTTTCTTCATGCAGCTTGATGTATTTAATCCTATCAAAAAACTACTTATACATCAAGCTCATGGTATAAAACAAAGCAATATCGTTTTTTTAGTCGCATTTTACATTGATTTGTAATAAAATAAATAATTATTCACTAGAGTATACGAATTATAATCTATTTTGTGACAAAAATATGTTAGAAATATTTTCTTCATTTTAATTCATCTGGGAAATGTTGATTATTCATTTTGATAGTTCAGTCAGCTTGACGATTTTCTGGATGGTCGTGGGCATATTCATATCATTTTCCGTATCATAATTCTCACATTAATTTTGTTGGTGCGTTGCGAATTTGCATTGGAACAGGAAGGTTTCAATATTTCTCAACATCTTTCATAGTTTCTCTATCTATTTTATCACATATATTATTTTTAGGGGCTTTTCAGAGATATAAGGCCAACTGAAATAAAAAGACTCTACATTCGGGCATTCAGATTTTTTGTACAGCGTCATATACTTGATTGGCTAATAGTAAAGCATTATTATCAGCAGGTCATATATCTTCACTTGCGAAACGTAATAAACGACGGGCAATATAACGAGGATCTTCTCATCAAACTAGCATTCTTTGAATCCAATAGCAAGCAGCGTGTGGGTCACTATCACGTAATGATTTGTGAATTGCGGAAATTATATTGTAATGTTCTTCTCAGTCACGGTCGTAGTACATTGGTTTCCCAAATGCTTTTTGAATTATTTCATCATTAATTTTTCAGTCAGTACTAAGCATTATTGAAGATTCGAGTAGATTACAAGCGTTTCTTAAATCTCAATTAGCTAGATTTGCGATAGTAGTCAGATTTTCTTCTGTGATTTCAATATTTGGATAACGAGAATGAATCTTTTCTTGATTGTTGTGAAAAAATGTAATAATGTCTTCAGGTTTTAATGCTTCGAAAACTATAACTTTTGCACGAGAAAGTAAGGCGTTATTAATTGTAAAACTTGGATTTTCAGTTGTAGCTCAAATAAGAGTAATTAGTCCACTTTCTACAAAAGGAAGTAGAGAATCTTGTTGAGCCTTATTTCGGCGGTGAATTTCATCCAAAAATAGGAGAGTTTTCTTTCAATATGCTTTGTTCTTTTCTGCGTGTTCTAGAATCAGGTTTAGGTCTTCTTTTTTGCTTTTTACTCATGAAAGTTCAAAAAAATCTGCCTGTAATTGGTGGGAGAGTACATTAGCAATTGTAGTCTTTCCGCATCCAGGGCTTCACCAAAAAATCATTGACGGAACTTGTCAGTTTTCGAGAAATTTTTGGATTGATAATTTAGTTTGTTCCTGTCAGACCACTTCATTAAGGGTGTTTGGACGTAGATAATATGCTAAAGGTTCGTTATTTGGCATATGGATTTTGTATATTGGTAAATCGTTAATTGTAATATAGTATTTTTTTTTGTAAATGCAAAAATATTAGATAATATAAATTTGAAAAGGGATGACAAGGAAACTCGTCATCCCCTAAGTACAGAACAGTAATGAAATAGTTAGAAGTTAGAATAGTTCTACTGTAATATTTGCTTTGAAAACAGTAAGAATACTATTTGTTAAGCGTTCTATGAATCCTTCATTATCTTTTTTTTCGAAGACTTCTTTGACTTTCATGAAAAGTGTCTTATCTGTGCGAATCCAGTCTTTTTTCTTTGCCTGAACATTTTTCATGTTATTATCATTTTCTAGCCAATCTTCAAATGTTGGTTTCTCTGACAAAAGAAAACATTCAAAATATCCAATGTCATGTCCGGTCTTTGTGAATAATACTTGATGTGTTAGCCACAATTTGACGATACTCTTGAGATTTTTCTCAGGTAGATTGGGACAGCATATATATGGAAGCAAATCATTTCCGACTTGGATGTGCCGTCCGCTGACTAGTTCCTTGCGTCTTTCTTTTTCTTTTTCGAAGTCTTCAGCTTTGTGTTCGAAGAAGGATTTTGCAATATCCTCAGTGAGGATTTGAGAGAGAATCGAAGTTAATTCTACTTCGTAATTTGGTTCTTGTATTTCTTTTTGATTTTTTGGATACTTGTGCGATATTTGATATTCGCGTGGATCCATTCGCTTATGACATTGTACTCTTCCGGATATATTTAATCCGTTGGGTACTTGTAGTCTAAAGTTTACAAAATGATAGTTCATAAAAAAAAGTTTTTAGAGTTTGAGTTAATTAAGGATAAAACGTAGTAGTTACTGTTAACTGTACAGTGATATATATTTATTTTTAATAAAATGTCAAGTTGGAAAATATTTATATTATGAAAAAGCCTGACCACTATTGTACGCTTTCGTACAATCATCTGCCAGGCTTTTGGTATCTGATATAATCAGATTTTTTATAAATGTTTTTTGTGTCTGTGAATTAAGCTGCAAGTTGGTAATGAACATAAGGAACATGAAGAGCTTCTTCTGTAGATATGTTTTTGCAGTTTTTAAGCGATTCTACTATTTTAGTATCTCTATCTTTTAATGTTTCCTTTAATTGAATTAATGTATGTTCATTGGCATTAACCATAGGTTGGTTAAATAAACGAAGTTCTTTGTCTTCTCTACGATGTAATCTAGCTTCATCTCTTCTATCATCTAATGTATGTTTAGATTCAGATGGAAGCATAGGTACAGTAATTGGAGAAACTCCAGCTAATTCACGTTGTTCGTATGTAGTCATTTGTAATAGATTAAGAGGTAAATAGGTAAGTTATGATATCTTCATCATGTCTTGAAAGTCTGTCCGTAAGGAAGATAATGCATTATTCGATGAATCACAATTTTGATTTCATCAGTTATTAGTGAAGAAGTTGATTATTTTAGATCAGCTATTTGGATTCTTAAATCCAAAGTAATCTACAATAAGTTTTGCCGTTTCTCATCTAGTTATCAGCTGTTGTCAGTTTCCTGCAACGATAAGCTGGTTTTTAGAAGCAATCGATAAAACGGAAGTAACTTCTCGCTGAGAAAGTGTTCTATTAGGCACGAAAGAAACTCATTCTTGTGTCTGAGAAAGTAGTGGATTACACACTTGAGACTCAAGGCAAAACTCAAGATATGGAGAGAATGGTGAAGTGTATGAAGCATTCAGCAGATTGGTTAAGTAATAAAAGTTGTTGATAGTAGGTTGAGAGTCGGACTGTCTCATCAGAGCTCTCGCTATCATAACGACAAAATCTTTATTCTCGATTTTGGCGTCTGGGTAAAATTTCCCGTTAACTCATCAAACGATTCAGAGCTTAGCAAGAAGTTGAATTTCATTTTGATAAGGTGATCAACTAATATCACTAAATACTGCTAAAGATCATTCATTTAGCTCTAATCAGAAGGCTGATACCACCAATTCTGCCATTTCATCTTTGCGTAAAGTTTCTTTACTTTGCCGAGATAGATTAGGAATATTTTTGATAGAGTCAGAATTTTTATTCTTTATTTCTCTCAAAATATCCTTGGCTTCCTGTGGAGTAATAAATGCATCAAGGCGAAGTTTTCACTCCGCATCTTTCAAAGCAAACGATTGAAGGAATCATAATTCATACGCTGAGTTAACTCTTTTCATAACTCCAGGATCTATAGAGGTCTCTGAAAAATAGAAATTAGTCGTTAACCCTACTAGGCTGCTTGGCTCATATCAGAGCTGGACGCGATAAGCATCCATCACTACCCTAATGAAATCACTTACGCGTACGTAATTATGAGGATAAAACTTATTGCTAGGCTGAATTATTCCGTTGGAATAAAGTATAGTTATAGCGTCTTGATAAGAAGAGGTCGAAATGTCTTGATAGACAGACGGCAGAATATAACTATTAGCAAAACTGAGTTGCATATTATTTCATGCCACATTCGTTGTCGAAGGATCTTCATATCAAGAGGCAACCTCATCTCAGAGGGCAGTAGTATCTTCGTTTCATGGAAGATTTACTGTCAAAGAGCTGGTACTATCATTATTCCCTACAAGTTTGTTCCATCATCAGATAGCTCGCTCAGCAACGGATTTTTCAACTCCGGCAAAGGTTTTCTCCTGATCCTCTTTTCACTGAAGGTCTTTTATATGAATATTTTCTGCATATTGAGGAATATCTTCATAATTGCTAGTCGCAAAGGTTTCGTTTCACGATAAGCAAGAGAATATATATCCTACTCAGAAAAGAACCATCACAAATGCTACAATCGTAAGAAATCACGAAGATTTCTGATTTTTGCTTGTGTGCATATAGTGTAAAGTTTAGGGAAATAAATCGGTAATTTGTGTGTAGAACCAATTTATTCCGACAGCACTGAAGATAATTCTGATTGAGTTTAAGCTTAATTGTTTGATCGATCACTCAACCAAAATCAAGTCTTTCAGTACTGTAACTTTTAGTCATTATTTCCCTTTCATAAATAATGACATATATATTATATGTCTTTTTTTAAATTTGTCAAATTTTTTAAGACTTTTTTATTTCATCATATTTAGCGAGGAATATTAGAGAAAGAAACACTAGTTATATATAGGAAATAAATAATTATATTTCATGAATTTCATAAATCAAACACTTAATTAAATTTTCACCGTTAGAATAGAAACAAATATTTATAGAAAAATACTTGACATTAAATATAATATTTATATATTATAGATGCAAAATAAAGAATAAAAGAAATATAAAAATAGTAGCTCCAGATACTAACATATATTACAGTAAAGCCTCAGCTGGAGAGAAGGTAAAAAATAAATATTAAATATTAGATATGGAACCATACGATTCTAGCGCAGATACCAACAAGCATCGTAAGTTCGTTCGCATGCTTATGTACGGACTTGCAAAGGATATCATGGAACGGGCTGACCACCATGATGACTCCAAATTAGATCACCCAGAAAAGGAACTTTTCGACGAGTTCACTCCTAAGCTCAAAGGGTGTACCTATGGCTCTCCCGAGTACAAGGAGTTTCTGTTAGGGTTAAAAACGGCTCTTGATCATCACTATGCGGTAAACAGACACCACCCTGAACACTTCCCTGATGGAATGAACGAGATGAACCTCGTAGATCTCGTCGAATTAATTTGCGACTGGTTCGCAGCAACGATGAGACACGACGATGGAGACATCTACAAGTCACTTGAAATCAACAAGGGTCGTTTCCACATGGATGAACAGACGGTTGCACTCCTCAAGAATACGGTCGATACGTATTTCAGAGGCTTCAACCACAAGGACTATGATGACCTAAAACTCCTTGATGACTAACCATACTGGTCCGAGAATCTCTCGAGACCAGCATTTTTTAATTAATTTAAATTAGACTTTTTATCACTTCACATTATAAACAGAAAATTATAGAACTAAGTCATTTGATATGTTCATATGTAAACTTATTCATTTTAATTTAATGTATTATCGTCTAATTTATTTTTTTAGGGTTTAGAATTTGATTATCTAATTTTATAGTATGAATAAGTTGAAATTTTTGAATAAAAAAAACTAACCATTTCTGGTCAGCTTTTTATTTTGTGTAATTGTTTACTAATATGCAATCACTACTGCAGGACTCATAGTTGTACTTAATACAACTTTCTTAACTAATTTACCTTTAACACCAGTTGGTTTGTTTTCTTCGATAGCAGCAAGTAGAGCATTAACATTATCTACTAATTTAGCATCATCAAAAGAAACTTTTCCAATTCCTGCGTGAATGTTTCCTGTTTTATCAAGTCTGAATTCGATTTTTCATTTTTTTACTTCTTCTACTGCTTGAGTAATATTCATAGCAACAGTTCCAGCCTTTGGACTAGGCATTAAACCTTTAGGTCCGAGCTGTTTAGCAACTGGAGCTAAATCTCTAATGTGTTCAGGAGTAGTAATCAAAACGTCGAAATCCATCTTTCCAGCTTTGATATCGTTTAATAGATTTTCAAACCCAGCGATATCTGCACCAGCTTTTTTAGCTTCTTCAACTTTATCATCACTTACGAATACAGCAACTTTTTTAGTTTTACCTGTTCCGTGTGGAAGAATAGTTGTAGCTCTAAGCATTTGATCGTTGTACTTAGGATTTGCATTAGTTTTGATAGCAATGTTCACAGTTGCATCAAATTTAGCATAATTAGTTTGTTTAACTAATTTTACAGCTTCTTCAACGCTGTATTGCTTTTGACTGTCGATAGCTTTTTTAGCTTCAACATACTTTTTTCCGTGTGTTGGCATAATTACAATGAATAATAGAATAAAAGTGGTCTATAGCGAAAGTTTTTACTTTCTGCCACAGTAATATTTCATTTCTCTGTGGAGATTAGAAATCTTATTTTAAATCACAATCAACTCACATATTTCTAGCAGTTCCAGCAATAATTCTGATTCATTCTTCAACGCTGTTTGCATTTAAGTCATCTTTTTTGATTTCGTAGATTTCTTCCAAATCTGCTCTTGAAAGCTTTCCAACCTTGTTTTTATTAGGTTCTCCAGAACCTTTAGCTAGATGTAACTTCCATTTAATCAATCCAGATGTGATAGGAGATCAGATTTCTACTTGGAAAGTTCTATCAACAAAGATTGTTAATTTAGTTTTAATTTTAACATCTGTTGGAGCGAACTTTTTCATATAATCCATAGTTTTATCGTTGAACTCTTTAATGAATTGACCGATATTTACACCGTTTGCTCAAAGCATAGGTCCAAGAGGAGGAGCTGGTTGAGCTTTTCCGGCAGGAATCTCAAGATTGAGAATAGTTTGCACTTTTGCCATTTTTCAAGCTTAATAATCAAATAAATGTTTAGTTTTCCTATGCTTGGACAGTCTAACAAATGTGTTTGCATTTGTAGAAGCTAGACATTCTGAGGTAGAAGACTCAGGCCAGCTAAGGAGATATTTGAGTAAATTACTCAACTTAATTAATAGGGTAGTATATTATTCAATTAGCCCTCATATTATGTCTCATAATCATAATTCTTCATTATCTTCATTTTCATCAATTTCGATATTTTCAGTGTCTTCATCTTCGTGATATTCAGGGATGCATCTCCTGCAAGGGTCAGTTAATCCTCTTTCGTATGCATCTTTAACTGTACCTTCATAGACTGTTTTACTATTTGAGAATGCAGGACAATCCTGATCTACGTGATATTTTTTACTATGTTCAGCCCAGTATACTGTTCCAGATGGACTTACTTGTAATACTTCTTTTTCAGCTCTTTCTAGTCATTCCATAGAGACAGGATTCCGGTCATAACTAGCTAGTCCAGCGATAGCTAGAGCAGCGATAGCAATTCATCATACTAATCATTTTGATCTTTTATCTAAGTCTTTGTCAGTGAATATTAATATAATAATAGGTAGGAAAGCTATTACTGAAAGGATAGTTCATAAGTTATTCCACAACCAGAATTTTGTTTTGTTCTTTTCTGATGCAGGATCAATATGATTTGCTTTCTTCCGTAATAATGAACCGATTATTACAAATATCAAATCTAGTACGATACAAATTATCAAGAATGTTGTGATATCTAATCCACTGAACCAATTGATAACCTCTGTCAGTTTTAATATTCCGATTACTTCAAATGCAATTGCAATAACCCAACAGATGATAGCCCAAACTCTTTTACAAGTGGCTCTTTTTTTTGGGTCTCCAGTTTGTTCAATTTTGATAATCTTTCCGTGTTCATCTTTCCCATAAACTTCATTGTTTTCTGTTTCTTCACTTTGAACTTTAACATACTTTTTTTTGATTGCCATGTTTAGTTTGGTTAGTGAATAAATAATGATTTAAGATAGTCCTTGCTGTAATGGTATTTGTCTGATGGTACTTGTAGTAATCGAGTATCACCATCAATTTTAATTACCATTATAACCCAAGTATCTTTGAACATAGAGAGGTTTATATAACTTACTCTATCTCCAAATAATTGGTTCTGAAGGATTTCGGATTCTGTTACCATTTCATAAACGTTTCCTCCAAGTGTTTCAACTGTATCTTTAAAGTCTAGATAACTTCAGTAATAAGCGAAGTAATTTCATTTTGCATCCTGTAATGTGTATTTAGGTTTTTCTCATAAGATACTTACAATATCTAGAGTTCCGAAATATTCAGTAGTACCAGGAAGTAATTTTACGTCATCTGAAGTTAAACTTACTGAATTAGTGGATTCATATGTGATTGCATTTTGTGAATTTGGATTGTTTGTTCAGTCTTTGGAATATGAATTTATTGAATCAGATGTGTCTTTGTCATTATATGAATCTGAAGTTGAATTACTTGAAAGATCTATTAATTTTTGTTCATTTGATCAAATATTTTTGTTTGCATTGTCTCATGTCGATTGATTATTCGTGATTTCGTTTCAGATTTTGTTGGTATTTTTGAAAATTTCAGTTTTTTTCATGTATGTCAGCGAGTATACGAGAGATAGACTCAGAAACAGAAATATTAATGATCGTGATATTACTTTTTTATTTTCTATCATGATAGGGAATATGCTTGATAAAACTTTATTGAGCAATTTCCACAGTATCAATTCAAACTGTTGTAGGTGTAAGCTGACCTAACCATTCAACACTTACAGTTATCAATCATTTTTCGGCGTCAACTGATATAATATTTCATTTCATATCTTTAAAATCTCATGATTTGATTTTTACTAAGTCTCATTTTTTGAATGGAACTTTGATATCAGAAGAATCTTCGGACGCTTTTATTTGTTGCATCATTTGGTTAAATTCTTCATCTGTAAGTGGAACAGGATGAGTATCTGCTCATACAATCAATCTTACTCATGGAGTGTTTCTGATTACATACCATATTTTGTCATTCATTCTAGATTTGAAGAATAAGTAACCTGGATATAATCTTTTTTGTTTGATGACTTTTTCTCATTTCTTTACTGATACTTCGTTTATTTTAGGGTTTAATATTTCGATTACGTCATCTTTAAGTCATTGTCTAACAACTCTTTCTTTTAAGTTTTCGAGAACAAGATCTTCTTGACCAGAGTTTACACTTAGTACATATCGTCTAAATGTACGATCTTCAATCTGCTTTTTGATTTCTACTGTATTTGTTTCTTGCATGATAATTAGTGAAGAGAATAAAAATCTTTACCAAATTCTAATTTTCAACTATTAAATTTTATTAAAGAGTTTCAGTCATAAATTGGTAGAAAATTTTGTATCCTTCACTGAAAATGTAGTCAGCAAGTACAAAGTATAAACCAGTTACGATAACTACACCAAAAATAGCACTAGTTAGAGTAACGTACATTTTTAAGTCTGGATGTTTTAGACTTTTTACTGTATCCAAACTGTCATAAATAAAGTCAAGCATTCCATAATTTTATAATAATAAAAAACGCGAATGTTTACGATGAATGTTTATAAAAATTTTTGTATAAAATGCAAGAGAAATCTGAGTTTAATTTATATTTTTGAATAAAAAATGTGGTAGAATATACCTACCGCGTAAATTGTTTTAAATCGAGTTATATAGGGATGCCTGGAATATACCCCTCTGGCACTTCGATTGTGAGTTTGCCGCCATGGTTTTTGCATTTGAAAATTTTTTCCCAGTCTCTATGGCTTTTTTCTACTAAGATTTGGAATTTGTTTCCCGTGAGGGATACTTTCCGACCAGATACAATGATGTTCTTTAGATCTGTTGTTTTGAGTACAATAGCAACAAAAGAGGAACATTCATTAAAATAATTTTTTTGCATTTTCTCGGTAGATAAAACTGCTCCGAGTCGTAGTACATTTTGGTTCATAATTTTTTTAAATTTTATTGATTACTTATATTTTTACTTATGTTGATTGTTTGTAAAAATAATTTGAACGATGCTTTAGTATATATTTTTTATATAAAAAGTCAAGTAATTTATTTTACTTGAAACTTGTAAAAAAAATCCTACACTCTTGTTCGTGAGAATAATTAGATTTCTCAATTTTTGGTGGATTTAGAAAATATTATAAATGGTAGAAAAACAGTTTTGAATAGAAGAAATTCAGAAAAAAAGGAGGCAACTCCCTCCAGTGCAGTTTTTCATATATTCGTTATTATTCCTAATTTTTTTCCGAATCTTTAGTTTGTACTCAAATATTACAAATATACTTTTTGGATGATCAGCCTTAGATATTTTTACTAAAGATTTACAAACTTTATCAATTTATTTTCTCCCAATCGATAAAGAAGTTTCTCACGAATTGTATACATTGGATACGATAGTTCAGTCGTATGTGAAGTGAGAAAATATTTTCAAAACAAAAAAGCCAGAAATAGAAGAAGTGCGATATTACATTATTAATAATCAGAATTATCTTTCTTCTCTATGATTTCAGCGTTATGAATCATTAATGAAATTTTTGTCAGATTTGTATGACCATCGTGAAGAGGCTTATAAACTTTTATGAGAAAATCAGCCATATAATTATTTAATACCATTACAAAATGGAAATGAAAAACGTCCAAATTGATGATTTTTTGGTTCGTTTGCTTTTGTGACTTTGAGTGGCTGACATATTGAAAATTTAGAAGTAATAGATTCATATTTGGCGGATTATATTGCACCAAAATCTAGATTGTATTTGCCAGAATGGTATTCGAAATATTTCTGAGAGAAACAACTTGGATTTGTAGCAGGGAATAAATTCTGATTTACGGATATGGATTGAAAAAATCTGAAAATTTTGTACGAAAAGGCTTTCAATGAGGATTATGAAATGGATAAGGTAAGAGAGATGTATAGTGGCGAGCAACGAAGACTTTTGCATGATAAGTATATAAAATGAGTAATTTTCCTTGATTCAAATTTACTTGAGGAGTTGTTGCCGTGATTTAGTGACAAGATGAGAGAATGGCAGTTTATTAACGCTTCAATTGATATAATTCGTGGAGAAGAACGTGGAAATAAAAAAGAACTTTATATTGCGGAAGTATTGGATTATTTCTTTAAAAATTCTACAACTATTGCAAAAAATTTGATAAATAATCGGGATGAGGTTTTAAACAAAAGGTATATTCAGATTTATCTTTCTGATATGTTTGTTAGTCAAGAATTCAGGGATATGATTGCTAGAAATAATTTGAATACGAGATTTGAATGATGAAAAATTTATGCGCGAGATGTGAATATTGCAAATAATAAATCAGATGATTTTCTTACGAAACGATTGAAGCTTTATTCGTCTACGTGAGCATTGATTACTTCACAGCAGAATGAAGTACTTTCTCTTGCAAATTTGCCGGTAGGAGAGTATCAGCTCGTAATTGATTATTATTTCTTCGTGCCAGAAAGTTATAGAAATTTTATTCGTTGATTGGAGCAGAAATATCAAATTGGGATTACTCCAAGAGAGGAAGGAATTTTGGTGCTTAGTCCAGTAAATCATTATGATTGAAACCCTGAACGTTTGTGGCGAGAAAAATGAATGGTTTACTATCCGCGAAATATGGAAATTACTTCAGTTTGATGAGATGTGGAAGATATAAATTATTTTAAATCTGATTTTGCTCAGGGATTGAATTATACTTTGCGTACGGTGAAAACTGAGGATCAGAAGCAGGCGGTGATTAATTTTAGGATTAAACCGTAATAAATAATTTATAAATTTTTGTCTTTACTTTTAAATAAAATTTGTTATCTATTTTGAGCAAACATAAAATTCAAATTATCATGAAACTACATGTATCTTATTGTTACGTCAAAAAAAGGGTTCCCATTTTCGATGATGTAATCATTGAAAGAGAGGAATTTAAAGAAGAAGACATTAATTTAATGAAAACTGTCTTAAAAAAACGTCTTCAAGCAGATTCTCTTGCTATAATTTCATGGCATTGGCTATAATCATGCAATGGTTATAAAGGGAGGTGGGGAATACTCGCCTCCTTTTCCAAATGGATTAAAAATAATTTTAATATTTGTGTAGTATTATATAATACTTTCTATAAAAGAAATCATATCGTTAATTTTTGGTGTATATTCTCAGTGGAGTTTTGCTTGCATATTTTCTGTTTGATTATATAAGTCTTCAGATAGTCCTACTCAGAGTATGAAATCTTTTCTTGATTTTGGACATGGTTGTACAGAAAAATAATCACAGATGATTTTCTTCCATTTTTTGATAGATTCTTCGTTTATATCTTTGGTTGGAAATTTATATTTAGTGAAAAAATCGATAAAATCTTGTCGATAAGTGAGTTTTGAATACAAAATATCATCTTCTAATATTTTTAATGAATATATGAAAACACCATCAGAAATTTTTGGTGTGTAGATATTGTGTTTTTCAGAAAATTTATCCCTATTTTCATCTATGAATGAATG